>NZ_JBDJKU010000016.1:0-70471 GCF_039673015.1 Stenotrophomonas sp. TWI1409 | reverse complement strand
GCGGCGGGTTGGCTCGCCTGAGTCCGCACCCCCCACCGCGGTGGGTTGTGCCGCCGGCCCCCCCCCCCCCCCCCCCCCCCCCCGCCATCCCACGGACTGCCAGCTTTTGATTGAGACGTTGACGTTGACGTTGCGGGTGCAGGGCTGCAAGCCCTGCCAGCCCCCCCTCCAGCATCCATGTCCGAATCCGGCGAGTATCCCCGCCCTCACACGCCTAGACTGGCGCCATGGACACCGCCCTCGCCCTCGACACCGCCGCCTGCGACCGCGCCCGCCTGGCCCGCGACGCACGCTTCGACGGCGTGTTCTTCACCGCCGTGCGCAGCACCGGCATCTATTGCCGCCCCATGTGCCCGGCACCGCCGCCGAAGCCGCGCAACATCACTTACTACCCGACTGCGGCCGCTGCCGCGGCAGCCGGTTACCGCCCGTGCCTGCGGTGCCGCCCCGAGCTGGCACCGCAGGCGCAGCAGGCATTGGCCGGGCAGACCGTACAGCGCGCCTTGGCCCTGATCCATGGTGGCTTCCTGCAGGAACAGCCGGTAGCCGACCTCGCAGAGAAGATCGGACTCAGCGCGCGCCAGCTGCAGCGCCTGTTCGTCGAACATCTGGGCGCAACGCCAGGGCAGATCCACGCCACCCATCGGCTGCTGCTGGCCAAGCAGCTGCTGACCGAGACCACGCTGCCGGTGACCGACGTCGCGCTGGCCGCCGGCTACAACAGCCTGCGTCGTTTCAACACGGCCTTCCTGCAGGGCTGCGGCATGGCGCCGACCGCACTGCGTCGCCAGCACCAGCCGCTGGCCGCCGACGATGGCTGCCTGGTACTGCGTCTGGCATACCGGCCACCGCTGGATTTCCCGCGCATGCTGGCCTTCCTGCGCAAGCGCAGCCTGCCCGGCATCGAGCTGATCGGCGAAGACAGCTACCAGCGCGTGCTCGGCACGCCGGAGCGCCCCACCCTGCTGAGCGTCACCGCCGACCCGAAGCGCCCGGAACTGCGCCTGCAGCTGGGCGCGGTCGATCCGCGCCTGATCCCCGACATCGTCCGCCGTGTGCGTCGCGTATTCGATCTGGATGCCGACCTGCAGCAGGTCCACGCCGCACTGGATGAGGAACCCTTGCTGGCGCGTGGCATCGCCGAGCGCCCCGGGCTGCGCGTCCCCGGCGGCTGGGATGGCTTCGAGGTGGGCGTACGCGCCGTGCTCGGACAGCAGGTCAGCGTGGCCGCGGCCACCACCTTCGCGCGGCGGCTGGTGGATGCCTATGGCGCGCACCTGCCGGGCATGCCGCCGGAATTCGATCGCCAGTTCCCGGCCCCCGAGCTGCTGGCCGAAGCGCCGCTGGAATCGATCGGCCTGCCGCGCAGCCGCGCCGCCACCGTTCGCGCACTGGCCGCCGCCTGCGCCAGCGGCGCGCTCGACTTCGGGCCCGGTCAAGCACTGGAAGAGTTCGTTACGCGCTGCGTGGCACTGCCCGGCATCGGTCCGTGGACCGCGCAGTACATCGCCTTGCGCGGGCTCGGCCAGCCCGATGCCTTCCCCGCCGGTGACCTGGTACTGCAGCAGGTGCTCGGCCACGCGCAGGGCCAGCGCCTGAGCGAACGCGCCACCGAAGCACGCTCGCAACCGTGGCGCCCCTGGCGTGCCTATGCCGTGCTGCACCTGTGGCACCTGTCCGGCACTTTCGTTGGAGAACCGACATGACCTTGTTGTTCGACCGTTTCGACAGCCCGATCGGCGTGCTGACCATCGCCGGTGACGAGCGTGGCCTGTCCCACGTGCTGTTCCCGGAAAACCGCCACCCGGCACGCGGCCGCGACGACTGGCACTACGCGCCGGATGCGCTGCCGGAAGCACGCGAGCAGCTGTTGCAGTTCCTGCACGGCGAACGCAGCAGCTTTGACCTTGAGCTTGCGCCACGCGGCACGCCGTTCCAGCTGCGCGTGTGGCAGGCGCTGGCTCTGATCCCGTTCGGCCAGACCTGGAGCTACCTGCAGCTGGCGCAGCACCTGGGCCAACCCAGTGCGACCCGCGCCGTCGGCGCCGCCAATGGGCGCAATCCGCTGCCGATCATCCTGCCCTGCCATCGCGTGATCGGCAGCAACGGCGCGCTGACCGGCTTCGGTGGCGGACTGGAAACCAAGGCCGCGCTGCTGCGACTGGAACAACGCCAGGCCCCGCTGTTCGCCTGAGAGGGCTGGCCGGGCTGCGCCCGGCACCCGCAGAGGCTAGAGCAACAGCAACAGCGCGCTTCCTGCGCGGAGGCAGAGTGGGTCCGGTTGCAGGGGACGCTGCAAGTACGTCCCTGTAAGCTCGGTCGCGCCATCCATGGCGCTCACGCCCCTGCAACCGGACCCACCCCGCCTTCGACAGGTTCCTGCGATCTGTCGGGACGGCGCACTGCGCGGCTGCTGGTAGGTGTCGACCTTGGTCGACACGGTAGATCCGCGCCATGCGTGGATGGAAGCATCAGGAATATGTCTGGGGAAAAATCCCCTTCTTGTTGAAGGGGCACGCCGGCAGGCGCGGGGATAAGGAAAAATGCGCGGACACTGCGCGCGCTAGCGCGCCGTGTCTTGGGCGCGTCATTGCACCGGCTTATCATGCGCGGATGACTTCCGTACGCCTGACCTGCGCGCTGGCGCTGCTGCTGCCATTGGCCGCCTGCACCACCGCGCCCGCCCCTTCCGCCTCCGCTCCCATCGCTGTCGCTGCGGCTGCGCCGCCGAAGCTGCTGCTGATCTCCATCGACGGCCTGCGCGCCGATGCGCTGGACCGCGGCCTGACCCCCAACCTTCAGCGCCTGATCGACGGCGGCGTGCGTGCACGCTGGATGACCCCGTCCTATCCGTCGCTGACCTTCCCCAACCACTACACCATCGTCACCGGCCTGCGCCCGGACCACCACGGCATCGTCAACAACAGCATGGACGATGAAGCCCTAGGGCGGTTCGAGCTGAGCAACCGTGAGGCGGTCACCACCAGCGGCTGGTGGGGCGGCGAACCAATCTGGGTCGGCGCCGAGAACGCCGGGGTGCGTTCGGCCACCACCTCGTGGCCGGGCAGTGAATCGGAAATCCGTGGTGTGCGCCCAAGCCAATGGCGCGTGTACGACGGCAAGGAACCGCTGGAACAACGCGCGGGCACCGTGCTGGACTGGCTTGCACAGACCGATGCCGACGCACCGCAACTGACCACGCTGTACATGGAGCACGTGGACAAGGCCGGCCACAACTACGGCCCCGAATCGAAGCAGTACGCCGACGCCATCGTGCGCGCCGACCAGATCGTCGGCCAGGTGCTCGATGGACTGCAGCAGCGCGGCCTGGCCGCGACCACCAACGTGATCGTGGTCTCCGACCATGGCATGGCCAGCGTCCCGGTCGGCCAGGTGATCTCCACCGAATCAATGGCCGCCCCGGCCATCGCTCGCAACGTCAGCCAGGGCCAGTCGGTGGGTTTTGCGCCGTTGGCCGGTCACGAAGCCGCAGCCGAGCGCGCCCTGCTCGGTCGTCACGCGCACTACGAGTGCTGGAAGAAAGAGAACCTGCCGCCGCGCCTGCACTACGGCACCCACCCGCGCATTCCCGCCATTGTCTGCATGATGGATGAAGGCTGGGATGCCCTGCACCAGGAGAAGATCGCCAAGCGAGACCATCAGGATCGTGGCTCGCATGGCTACGACAATGCCCTGCCCTCCATGCGCGCGGTATTCGTGGCCAGCGGCCCGTCGTTCCGCCAAGGCCTGGTGATCGATGGCTTCGACAATGTCGACGTCTACCCGCTGCTGGCCGACCTGCTGCAGGTGCCGGCTGCACCGAACGACGGCAATCCGGAAACGCTGAAGAAAACCCTGCGCTGATCCGGTTGTAGAGCCGAGCCCACGCTCGGCTCGCCGGACAGGCATAAAAAAACGCGGCGCCAGGCGCCGCGTTTTTCGTTGAACCGGTCTGGGCCGGATCAGGCCTTGGCGACGGCCTTCTTCGCCACAGCCTTCTTCGCCGGAGCCTTGGCCACGGTCTTCTTGGCAACCGGAGCGGCGGCGCCTACGGCGACCTTGCTCGCGGTGTGCGAACGGGCGTTGCCGTAGCTGGCGTTGTAGCGCTTGCCCTTGGCGGTCTTGCGGTCACCCTTACCCATGTCTTCAACTCCTCAAATGTGAAATCTGGTTACCCCGTACTGACACGGGTTCGGCGGGGCCGCCTTGCTGGGCGCCCCCGCGCACGATCGAAAATCCTATCACGGAGCGCCTAGTGCGCGCAGCTGGCGTCGTGCACGTGACCGTGGTTGAGGCGCAGGTTGACCAGGTGGGCCACACCCACCAGCAGTCCGCCGATGGTCATCACCACCGCGTGCGGCACCGCATTGTGGTGCAGCGGGTCGTACAGCACGCCGGCCCACAACGCGACCAGGCCGGGAATCAGGAAGCCCAGCGCACGCAGCGCACCATGCCGGCGGTAGCCCCAGACCAGGCTGAACAGCCCGAGCAGGGTGACGAACACCACCAGCGCTTTTTCCACCCCATCGCTCAGCCAGAACGACAGGCCCAGCGACGGCGCCGCGGCCAGCAGCACGGGGATTACCGCGCAGTGCACCGCGCACAGCATCGAACCGGTGGCGCCGAAACGGTCTAGCAGGTGGCGCAGGCGTGAGGACAGGGACATGACTTCCAGCAGGGTCGGCGAATCGTTATGGAATAATATAACATCTGTTCCCGACCCGCACGGTTTCCCTCCCCCTGTCCCGCTGACGGGATACGTGCGCCCAGCGATTGATACACTGTAACAAAGGACCCGCTCCATGCCCGCCCACACCCCGCGGTTGAAGCCGCATTCCCTCGCTCTGGCCCTCGCCGCCCTGCTGCCTTCGGTTGCCTTTGCCGCCGGCGATGACAGCGCTCAGCGTGACCGCCACCTGACTGAACTGTCGTCGGTGCAGGTCACCGCGTCGCCACTGCAGGGCGATGCCGAATCGCTGGCGCGCCCGGTGGAGGTACTGGCCGGCGAACGCCTGGACGAGCAGAAGGCCGGCACCCTCGGCGATACCGTGGCCAAGCTGCCGGGCGTGCAGAGCACGTTCTTCGGCCCTGGCGTCGGCCGCCCGATCATCCGCGGCCAGGAAGGCCCGCGCGTGGCCGTGCTGTCCAACGGCATGGGCAACATGGATGCGTCCACAGTCAGTGCCGACCATGCCACCAGCATCGAGCCGTTCCTGGCCGACCAGATCGAAGTGCTGAAGGGCCCGGCCACGCTGCTGTTCGGCAGTGGCGCCATCGGTGGCGCGGTCAATGTGGTGGATGGCCGCATCGCCCGCGAGCTGCCGGAGCGCCCGCTCAGCGGCCGCGCCGAGCTGCGCGGCAATTCGGTGAACAACGAGCGCAGCGGCATGTTCCGCCTCGATGGCGTCAGCGGCAATGTCGTGCTGCATGTGGACGGCCTGGTGCGCAATGGCGACGACTACCGCATTCCCGGCTATGCAGTGATCGACAGCCTTGAAGACCATCACGATCACGACCATGACCACGCGGGCGAAGAAGGCGAAGAACCGCGCCGCGGCCGCCTCGACAACAGCTCGATCCGCACCCGCGCCGGCGGCGTCGGCGCGACCTGGCTGGGCGACGGCGGCTACTTCGGCGTATCGGCCAGCACCTATCGCACCAACTACGGCATTCCCAATGGCGCGCACGTGCATGCCGATGGCGATGATCATGGCCATGACCACGGCCACGACCACGACCATGGCGATGAAGAGGAAGGCGGCGACGAGCATGACGTGCGCATCGACATGGTGCAGAACCGCTTCGAGACCAAGGCCGGCATCTACAACCCGGTCTCGTTCCTGAAGAACATCAATGCGCGCGTGGCCTACACCGACTACGAACACGTGGAGCTGGAAGCCGGCACGCCGTCCACCCGCTTCACCAACCGTGGCATCGAGGCGCGCCTGGAAGCCGTGCAGCAGCAGATCGGCGGCTGGGACGGCGCCTTCGGCCTGCAGTTCGGCAACAGTGATTTCGGTGCCAAGGGCGAAGAGGCGTTCGTTCCGGATACCGGCACGAAGAACATCGGCCTGTTCGTACTGCAGGAAAAGCAGTTCGGCCCGTTCAAGCTGGAACTGGGCGGCCGCCACGACCAGGTCAAGCTGGACCCGACCGGTGACTATCGCCGCCGCACCTTCGGCGCCACCAACCTGTCTGCGGCCGGCATCTGGAAGCTCAACGACACCGTCGACCTGCGCATCGGCGTGGACAGCTCCGAGCGTGCACCGACCAACGAAGAGCTGTATGCCGCCGGCGCACACATCGCCACCCGCTCGCTGGAAATCGGCGACGCCAACCTGAAGACCGAGCGCGGCCAGCGCGTGGAACTGGGTATCCACACCCACAGCGAACGCCTGGACTTCTCCGCGTCGGTCTACCAGACCAGGTTCAAGGACTTCATCTACCTGGCCGACACCGGCGTTACCGAGGGTCTGCCGGTCCGCGCCTGGACGCAGCAGGATGCGGTGTTCCGCGGTGCCGAAGCCGAAGCGCTGGTGCACCTGTTCGAAGGCGGCGCCGGTGACTGGGATCTGCGCCTGTTCGGCGACTACGTGAAGGCCAAGCTGGATGGCAGCGGCAGCCGCAACCTCGACATCGCCGTGCCGCATGGCGACCACAACCACAACTACAGCGTGGAGCTGGCCAACACCGGCTACCTGCCGCGCATCGCCCCGGCCCGCGTCGGCGCCGACCTGCGCTGGTCGAAGGACGGCTGGCGCGCCTCGGTCGGTGCGGTCCGCTACAGCCGCCAGAAGGATGTCGCCCAGAACGAAGCGCCGAGCGACGGCTACACCCTGGTCGACGCGCATCTGGCCTACCGCTGGGATCGCAACGCGAGCAACAGCTACGAGGTGTTCCTGGATGGCAGCAACCTGACCAACCGCGAAGTGCGTCCGCATACCTCGCTGCTGCGTGATTACTCGCCGCTGCCGGGCCGTGGTGTCGCATTCGGCATCCGCGCGTTCTTCTGATCGCGTAGTGGAGTCGGATCCCATTCCAGAGGAATGGGTTCTGACCCCAGCCTCAGCCCACGCATGGCGTGGATCCAATGCAAGCAGATCCGATGGGGCCTTCTGGCCCCCATCTCTTTGTGCAGCATCCATCACGCATTCGTCACAAAGATGTGCGTACCACAACAAGCGGACAATCCCGTCACTCAAAGTCTCGCCAATCGGACACTTTTGTCCGAAAATAATTCCATGACTGCCCAACGTGCCGATGCTGCTGCCCGCCGTGCCCTCATCCTCGACGCCGCCGATCATGTGTTCGGCCAACACGGTGTCACCGCCCCGCTGGACCTGGTGGTCGAACGCGCCCAGGTGGGCCGCGCCACCCTGTACCGCAACTTCCCCGACCGCACCGCGCTGATCCAGGCCCTGCTGCAACGTACGGTCGACCGTATCCGGCGCCAGGTCGAGCAGCTCGGCGACCGCGACGATGCCCTGTTCGAAGTGTTCGAGGGTATGGCCCAGCGCATCATCGATTCGCCGGCATTGGCCGATTACTGGCGCGCGGTGGATTCGGACGTGCCAGCCATGCGCACCGCGCGCGAGACCGTGCGCGATCTGCTGGAAGCACCGATCGCCCGTGCCAAGGCCGCCGGACTGTGCCGTGCCGACCTGGAGAAGACGGACATTTCACTGATCTCGGGCATGCTGGGCGCAGCCCTGCGCGGCAAGACCCGCGACGAGCGCGCCCACCTGGCCGGGCGTGCCCTGCAGCTGCTGCGCGGGGGTCTCCAGGGAGCAACCAGCGAGGCCCGCTGATGGTCCAGCCGTATCTGAAGCCGGTTCCGGATTGGGAGGAGCACGAGAAGCCGACCATGCCCGGTTCGGCGTCGATGCCCTGGCACCCACCGTATCGACGCGTGGCCTATGCACTGGTGTCGCTGCTGGTGGCGATCACCGGTGGCCTTGGCAATGCACTGGTCACCGCCAACCTGCCCTTCCTGCAGGGCCAGCTGGCACTGACGCCGACCCAGGGCAGCTGGCTGGTGGCGGCCTATGCAATGGTCAACGTCACGGCCAACCTGCTGGCCTTCAAGTTCCGCCAGCAGTACGGCATCCGCCTGTTCGCCGAGATCGGCCTGGGCCTGTACGCAGCACTGGCGGTGCTGCACCTGTTCGTTGGCAGCTTCGAGACCACGATGCTGACCCGTGCCGCCAGCGGCTTCGCTGGCGCCGCCTGTTCGACACTGGGCACGCTGTACATGCTGCAGGCGCTGCCACGACGGTTCACCGGCAATCTGCTGGTGGTTGGCGTGGGCCTCTCGCAGCTGGCGGTGCCGATCGCCTGGATCGTCTCGCCGGGCCTGGTCGATACCGGCCAGTGGCATCAGCTCTACTCGTTTGAAGCCGGGCTGGCCCTGTGCGCGTTCGCGGCGGTGGTGGTGCTGAAGCTGCCGCCCGGCATCCAGGTGAAAGCCTTCGAGCCGCTGGACTTCCTCACCTTCGCCCTGCTCGCCCCCGCCGTTGCCCTGCTGGTGATCGTACTGGCGCAGGGCTACACGCGCTGGTGGCTCAACACACCGTGGCTGGGCTGGGCGCTGATCGCCTCCATCGCGCTGACCACCGTCGCACTGATCATCGAACACTACCGGCGCAATCCGCTGCTGCAGATCCGTTGGCTGTCGACACTGCCGGTACTGCATTTCATCGTCGGTGCCTTCCTGATCCGCTTCCTCACCACCGAGCAGTCCTACGGCGTGGTCAACCTGATGCGCACGCTGGGCATGGGACCTGACCAGATGCGGCCGCTGTTCGTGGTGATCCTGGCCGGGGTGATCGTCGGCATCGCCGGCGCTTCGCTGACCTTCGGCCCGAAACGGCTGATCGCCCAGCTGCTGATGGCGATCCTGCTGCTGGGCGCCGCCGCGTTCTTCGACCAGCACCGCACCAGCCTGGACCGGCCGCACGACTTCTACGCCAGCCAGTTCCTGGCCTCGATCGGTGCCGGCATGTTCATGGGCCCACTGATCATGCTCGGCATCTCTGCCGCATTGAAACAAGGCGTGGACCACATGATCACCTTCCTGGTGACGCTGTCGATCACGCAGACCCTGGGCGGCCTGGCAGGTTCGGCAGTGCTGGGGACCTTCCAGCTGCATCGCGAGCAGCTGTATTCCAGCGCACTGACCAGCCAGCTCGACCCGGCCGATCCGGTGGTGGCACAGCGCCTGCGCCTCCAGCAGCAGCTGTACAGCGCGCAGATCACCGACCCGGTGCTGCGCAGCGCGCAGGGCAGCGCGCAGCTGGCGCAGACCACGCGCCGCGAAGCCAACGTGCGAGGCTTCAATGACGTGTTCACGCTGAGCGGATGGCTGGCGATCGGCTTCCTGTGCTGGTTGCTGCTGCTGTCGCTGCGCACCGCCGTGCTCAAGCAATGGCGCAAGCGCCACCCCACTTCCCCCGCTGCGGTCACGCCGGCCGCGCCCCGCTGAGTCCTCCTCCATGCCTCCCGTCCCGCCCCGCCCCGACGACATCGACGCCGACAACGTCACTCCACCGCCGCCGACCGATGCGGCGCCTGCGCCCACGCCCGCGACACCGGCTGCCGCGCCGAAGTACCTCAAGCCCAGCGCGCGCAGCGTGGTGGTGATGGTGGTGGTGGCCTTGCTGGGCATTGCGCTGATCCTGCGCGCCTGGCACCTGTGGCCGTTCACCAGCAGCGTGATGGTGACCGACAACGCCTATGTGCGCGGGCAGATCACAGTGATGGCGCCACAGGTGAACGGCTACGTGACCGAAGTGCTGGTGAAGGACTTCCAGCACGTAAGGGAGGGCGATCCGCTGCTGCGCATCGATGACCGCATCTACACGCAGCGTGTCGCCCAGGCGCAGGCAACGCTGGACAGCGCACGTGCGGCACTGGCCAACTCGGACCAGTCGCAGGCACAGAATCGTGCGCAGATCGCTTCGGCGCACGCCACGCTGTCGGCCGGCCAGGCCGAGCTGCAGCGTTCGCGCAATGAATTGAAACGCTACGAGGAACTGGCTGCGCAGCAACTGGTGTCGGTCAACGACCGCGACAAGTTCCGCACCACCCAGGCCTCGGCACAGGCCAGCGTGCAGCAGTCGCAGGCGCAGATCCGCATCGCCGAGGAAACGCTGGTGTCGACCCAGGTGGCGCGCAAGAGCCTGGAGGCCCAGGTGGAAAGTGCACAGGCACAACTGGAACTGGCGCGCATCGACCTGGCCAACACGGTGATCCACGCACCGCGCGACGGCCAGATCAGCGAAGCCAGCGTGCGCGTGGGCCAGTACGTCGCCGCCGGTTCGCAGCTGCTGTTCCTGGTGCCTGACACGCTATGGGTGGTGGCCAACTACAAGGAAGGCCAGACCTGGGGCATGGCGATCGGTCAGCCGGCCACGTTCTCGGTGGACGCGTTCCAGGGCCAGGTGCTGCGCGGCCGCGTGCAGGAGATCGCACCCGCCACAGGTTCGGAGTTCAGCGTACTGCGCCCGGACAACGCCAGCGGCAACTTCACCAAGGTGGTGCAACGGCTGCCGGTGCGGATATCGATCAATGAAGGTCAGACGCTGGCCGCGCAGCTGCGGCCCGGCATGTCGGTGATCGTGCGGGTGGATACCCGGTCCAAGCCGATGGACTAGGGTGCAGGCTGCTGACTGCCTTCACCCCATTGATCCGCTACCGTTGCGGATCTGGATCAGGATCGCTGGAAGACGATGAAATTCACGACACTGGCCAGGCGGGCGGCCAAGGACATGCTGGAAGCGGAAGATCTGATCGCCTTCGTGCAGGAGCACGGCGCCGAAGGTGGCGAGGAGATTGAGCGGCTGCGGATACTGCACGGTTGGCCGGATGATGGCCTGCTGGGCGATGGTAGCCGGGTCGTACCGTTCGGCGGCTGGGCCAAGGCCTGCACCGCCTGGGGACGCCAGGGCATTGAGGGCCTGCGCGATATGCTGGGTGACCCCCAGCTGGCAGTGTTCGCGCTCGGCACACTGGCCGATGTGGGTGGCCCCGCCGCCATTGCCATCCTGCTGGACTTTGCCGAACGCGCTGACTGGTCGCGTGCGGGCACACCGCGTGATCTGCCCTGCCAGGCGCTTTACTGCCTCAATACCGCGCTTTCGGGGAAGACCGGCGTTGAGGTTACACCCGGCATGCAGGCGTCGATGCTGCGTATCGCCAAGCTCATCTGGGACGCCAGGGTGCCCAATGTGCATTTCCTGGCGCAGGCACTGTATTTCGTGCGCCATGCCGACCCGGTACCAGCGCTCGCCTGGGTCGAGCAGTTGCGGGTGGACGACCCTGTACTGGTCGACGCACAGCGCAGCGCCCTGAAGCGTCTGAAAGAGCACGCCGCCCGGGACTGAGCGTGCGGCTCAGTCCGGGTACGCGCCGCGACTCAGCCCGCGCAGCGCGCGCAGAGGCCGTGCACTTCCAGGGTCTGCGCCTGCGGCTGGAAGCCCAGCTCCTTGGCGCGCTTCTCCAGCTGGGTGACGATCTCGCGGTCTTCCAGCTCCACAGCACTGTGGCAGCTGTTGCAGATCAGGAACGGCACCGAGTGCGCGGCACTGCTGGGATGGTGGCAGGCCACGAAGGCATTGACCGATTCCAGCTTGTGCACGAAGCCATTGGCCATCAGGAAGTCGAGCGCGCGGTAGACGGTGGGCGGGGCGTCAGCGCCCACGCCCTTGCCGTTGCGCACCCATTCCAGCAGCTCGTAGGCCTTGACCGGCTTGCCGGCCTCGGCGATCAGCTTCAGCACATTGGCGCGGATCGGGGTCAGGCGCAGCCCGCGTTCGCGCGAGACGCGCTCGACCACCGCCACGAAATCCGATGCGTCGTGGACGTGGTGGTGCGGGGCGGTACAGGCAGTGGCGGTCTTGGCGGGCATGCGTGTTCTCCGGTTCGGGCCTGGCAAGGATGCCTCAGGCCGTTGCTACCTTGGTGATGGCCACATCAATGCGTTTCAAGGCCTGCTCGCGGCCGGCCAGGTAAACGGTATGGGAAATGTCAGGACTGACCTGGGTGCCGGTGATGGCCACGCGCAGCGGCTGGGCCACCTTGCCCATGCCGATTTCCAACGCTGCGGCCGCGTCGTGCAGGGCGACGCCCACCGACTCGGCGGTCCATTCCGGCAGGGCGGCCAGCAGCTCGCGGGCCTTGCCCAGCGCCACTTCGGCACCGGCCTTGAAGTGCTTGGCCACCGCCGCTTCGTCGTACTCGGTCAGCGGCTGGTACCAGACCACGGCCTTCTCGGCCATTTCCTTCAGGGTCTGCACGCGTTCACGCAGGGCGATCACCACGTCCTCCGGGGCGGGGCCGGCGGCCACGTCCAGGCCCAGCTTCTGCAGCTGGTAGACCAGGTGCGGCACGATCGCGGCCACGTCCTCGGTCTTCAGGAAGTGCTGGTTGACCCAGCCCAGCTTGGCCATGTCCAGGCGCGAGGCCTTGGAGTTGCAGTCCTTCACGTCGAACAGGTCGATCAGCTCCTGGCGGCTGAACAGCTCCTGGTCACCGTGCGACCAGCCCAGGCGGGCCAGGTAGCTCAGCAGCGCGTCCGGCAGGTAGCCGGCGTCCTTGTACTGCATCACGTCGGCCGCGCCGGTGCGCTTGGACAGCTTGGCGCCCTGCTCGTCCAGGATCATCGGCATGTGGCCGAACTTCGGCACCGGCGCGCCGATGCCTTCGTACAGGTTGATCTGGCGCGGAGTGTTGTTGATGTGGTCATCGCCGCGGATGACCTCGGTGATGCCCATGTCCCAGTCGTCCACCACCACCGCGAAGTTGTAGGTGGGGTAGCCGTCCGGGCGGAAGATGACCATGTCATCCAGCTCGCTGTTGGCGATCTCGATGCGGCCCTTGATCAGGTCGTCGAACACCACCGTGCCTTGCAGCGGGTTCTTGAAGCGGATGACGCGGTTCGGGTCGTCCTTGCGCGGCAGGTCCAGTTCGCGTGCAGCGCCGTTGTAGCGCGGCTTCTCCTGCCTGGCCATGGCGGCCTCGCGCATCGCGTCCAGCTCTTCGCGGGTCTCATAGGCGTAGTACGCCTTGCCGTCGGCCACCAGCTGCTCGGCCACTTCCAGGTAACGGGCGACGCGGTCGGTCTGGTAGATCGGGCCTTCGTCATAGTCCAGGCCCAGCCACTCCATCGCCTCCAGGATCGCGTCGATCGCGCCCTGGGTGCTGCGTTCACGGTCGGTGTCCTCGATGCGCAGCACGAACTCGCCGCCACGGTGGCGGGCCTCCAGCCAGCAGTACAGCGCGGTGCGGGCACCGCCGATGTGCAGGTAACCGGTGGGGCTGGGGGCGAAGCGGGTGCGGCAGGTCATGGACGGCTCGAGGAACGGGAATCCCCCGATTTTACCAGCCCACCGCCCCCGACGGAAAAAGGGGACGGAGGGGATTAAGTCGCGATTGCCCAGCTCCTGGGGCTGCGACCGGGAAACGGAGGGGAGAAACGACTTAATCCCCTCCGTCCCCTTTTACGGTTCTACCTTGCGCGGGAAGGACTGCTCGCGCATCGCGGCGTTGTAGGCGAACGAGGCGACGATGGCCGCGGCCTGCTTCAGGTCTTCCGGTTCGGCGTGGTCCCAGGTGTCCAGGTGGCTGTGGTGGACGTTGGTGAAGTAGTCCAGCCGGTCCTGGATGAACTGGAAGCCCGGCAGGCCGATGCGGTCGAAGCTGATGTGGTCGGTGCTGCCGGTGTTGCGGGTGGCCACGGTGGTGGCGCCGACGTCATGGAACGGGGCCAGCCAGGCTTCGAAGATCGGCATCGCCGCCAGGTTTTCCTGTGCATAGATGCCACGGAAGCGGCCCGAGCCGTTGTCCATGTTGAAGTAGACCTGGAACTTGCCGTAGTCGCGGGTCTTCTGCAGCGCGCCGGTCGGCTCGCGCAGCGAGGCCGGCAGCGCCTTCTGCGCCGGATCGGTGGGTTCCGGGAAACGGCCGAAGTGCTTGGCCACATAGGCCTGCGAGCCGATCAGGCCCTGCTCCTCGCCGCTCCACAGCGCCACGCGGATGGTGCGCTTGGGCTTGGCGCCGGTGGCCTTGAGGATGCGCATCGCTTCCATCATCACCGCCACGCCGGCCGCGTTGTCGGCCGCACCGGTACCACTGTGCCAGGAATCCAGGTGCGCGCCGATCATCACCACTTCATCGGGCCTGCTGCTGCCGCGGATCTCGGCCAGCGTGTTGTAACCCGGCTGGTCGGCCTCGTCGGTGAAGCGCGCAGCCACATCCACGCGCAGGCGCACGGTCTGCTTGGCCTCCAGCGCGCGCACCAGCGGATTGAAGTGTTCGCTGATCATCGCCAGTTCGGGGATGCCCACCGATTCACCGGCCTTGCGCGAGCCGCCACCGGCAACGCGGATGATGCCGTTGTCCCAGCTGCTGATGCTGATCGAGGCCAGCGCGCCTTCTTCCACGAAGAACGCATTGACCTTGGTCGCCAGCTGCTGGCGTTCCTGGTATTCCTTGACCCGCTTCGCACGCTCGGCGGTGGCGTCCTTGTCCTTGGGCAGGGTGAACTCCTGCAGGCCCTCCAGCGAGGTGGCGTCGTGGCGGTGCGAATCCGCCTCGGTGCCGCGCTTGTACTCGCGCGCCTCGCCCAGCAGCAGGATCTTGCCGCGCAGCTTGCCGCGGTACTTCTCGATGTCCTCGGGCTTCTTGATCTCGACCTGCACCAGCTCGCCTTCAACCGGGCCCTTGGTACCAGGGGTCCAGGCCTTGGGCAGCGCATGCAGCGGCTGCACGCGGTCACCGAGCATCTCTACGCTGGCCGAAGTGAACTCCCAGCCACGCCCGAAGTCGTCGAAGGCTTCGTCGTGGACGTTGTCCAGCTTCCATTCGTTGAACTTGCCACGCGTCCACGCATTGGCGCGGCCCATCGCCGGCGAGTTGGTCAGGCGCGGACCGATGCGTTCGGTGAGGTAGCTGAAGGTGTCCATCACCTGCGAACGGTGGAAGGCCTCCTGGCGGATGCGGCTGACCATGTCCAGGTCCACCGGCTCGCGCTGCTGCGCGCCTGCATTGCCACCCATCGCCAGCGCTGCGGCCAGCATGCCCCACTTCAACACATCGCACCCCTGCCCTTCGGCTCGATCATCAACCCATCGAGTCTAGCCAGCAGGGGCGCGCGGATACCGTCCCATCGGTCATGGACAGCGACAGTAGATCCACGCCATGCGTGGATGAACAACCGAATCATCCACTCCATCCCAGCCACAACTGCGCCCGCTCGGGCAGCAGCAGCAACCAGTGCCGCCGGTCGATGCTGCTGCAGCCGTACACCGCCGCGTGTGCCGGCCAGCCATCCGGAAGGCCGCCGATACCTATCTCGGCCAGCGCCTCCGCCCCGGCCTTCCATGGCCGGTAGCGCGGCACCCTGCCGGCCAGCGCACCGCGTCCCTGCCGTGCGCCCTGCAGCCAGGCCAGTCCCTGGCCCTGCAGTCCCTCGCAGGTCGCCGCCGCCAGCTGGAAGCGGACCAGGCCGGGGGCGATCCGTGCCCCCGGCAGGGCCGCCAGCACGCCATGTGCCTGCAGCAGCGCATCCACTTCCAGCAGGGCCGGAATGCCCTGCCGTGCCCGTTGCCGCAATCCCTGGCGCCAGCTCATGGCGTGCTCCTTACTTCAGTTCCGCGCCAAGCGCGTACCAGTCCACCCGGCGGGTCACCCACATCGCCAGCGCCAGGATCACGAACAGCAGCAGTGAACCCATCAGCAGCGCGTTGTTCTCCGACACCAGCAGGCCATACAGCGCGCCATACAACACGGTCAGCAGCGCAGCGAAGCCGAGGCCGCGCTTCCAGTGGCCCAGCACGTTGGCCAGGTACACCGCCTGTAGGCCGATACAGGCCACCGCCGAGACCAGGTAGGCCTTCCAGAACGCGATGTGCTCGGACAGGCTGATCAGCAGCAGGAAGAAGATCGCCAGCGCCAGGCCCACCATGAGGTACTGCAGCGGGTGGATGCGCAGCGACCTGATCAGCTCGAACAGGATGAAGCCGACGAAGGTGAGCAGCACGAACAGCACGCCGTATTTCGAGGCACGGTCGGCCTGGGTGTAGGCATCGACCGGATCAACCAGTGACACCGTCACCGCCTGCGACTCGACCGCACCATCATTGCGCAGCTGTCGCTGTGCATCGGAGGCCAGCGAAGACACCGCCCAGCGCGCATCGAAGCCCTGTGCGTCGACGCGACGCTCGTTGGGCAGGAACGCACCGCTGAATGACGGATGCGGCCAGCTCGAACGCAGTGCGATCTTGGTGTCATCGCCCACCGGCACCACCGACAGCATGCGGCTGCCATCCAGGCGCAGCTCGAGTTCGACGGTGCTGGCAGCCAGCGTGCCGCCATGGTCTTCGGCGAATCCGGCCACCGGTGCGTGCAGGCCTCGCCCCACCTCGCTGGCCGCACCAACGCCAGGCAGCAGGCGCAGCTGCTTGCCATCCACGCGCAGGTTCGGCGTACCGACCAGGCCACGCACATCGGAAATGCCCACCGCCACATACGGCTGGCCATAGCTGCGGCCGGCCTTCACCGGATAGTCGTCTGCAGCGAACGTCGCCTTCATCTGGCCGTTCCAGCTGTACACCGGCACCTTGAACAGGCCGACCTCACGCTGGCTCGGCAGCATCTCGCCGCCCACCTCCAGCGACGCCGGCATCTGCAGCCAGTGCCCCTCGGTGACCTGCACCTCGGTCTTCTTGACGCCCAGCGGGTCGACCAGTTCAACCTGCTTGCGTTCCACCCACGGCACCACCCGCACCGGGCCCACCAGCTGCTGTGCACCGGCGCGGCTGTCGGCCACCCGTGAGAAGGCCTCGTCGCGGTACGCGCTACGTTCGTTGATGACCCCGCGGATCATCGTCAGCGGCACCAGCAGCAGCAGGATCAGCCCGCCGACAATGGCGAACCGCAGCAGCATCTTCAGGGATTTCATGGTCCATCCTCGTTGGAGAGGGCTGCAGGATGGACCGCCGCGGTGAGCAGGGTTTGTGGCGAATTTGAAGCGAGTGTGAAGTCAGCGGCGCGGGCGCTGGCCTGGCACACCCAAAGGCAGCCACAGGCTGGCCACGGTGCCGCCGCCCTCGCGGATATCCACGCTGGCACGCCCATCATGCAGGCGCGCGACCTCCTGCACGAACGGCAGGCCCAGGCCGGAGCTGCGCCGCCCGCTGCCGGGGCGGGCCAACGAATAGAAGCGCTCGAACACCCGCTCACGCGCGTAGTCGGGAATGCCGGCGCCACGGTCGGCCACCTGCAGGCGCACGCCCTGCCCGTCCACCTCGGCCTGCAGCGCGATCTCCGCGCCGGCCGGCGAGAAGGCAATCGCGTTGTCGATCAGGTTGTGCAGTGCCTGCCGCAGCAGGTAGGCGTCGCCCTGCACCCGCAGGTCGGGCACGCTGCCGATGCGGACCTGCACGCCGGCCGCCTGCGCGCGCACCTGCGCGGCCGCCGCCGCATCGGCCAGCAATGCCGGCAGCGCGATCGGGTCACGCGTCTGCAGCCAGCCGTGCTGTTCCACTTCGGCCAGCGCCAGCAGCTTGTCGATGGTCTCGGTCAGCCGCTCCTGCTGGTCGACGATGCTGCGGGCGAAATGCACGCGATCGGCCTCCGGCAATGGCTCCTGCAGCAGCTCGGCGGCACCGCGGATCGCCGCCAGCGGGCTCTTCATCTCGTGCGTCAGCGACTGCACGTACTGCTCGACGTAGGCCTTGCCTTCGAGCTTCTGGCGCATCGTTTCCAGCGCCTGGCCGAGATCGCCGATCTCGTCGCGGCGGCGCCGTGGTGGTGGCACCGGTTCGCCCGCGCTGACCGCGCGTGCATAGCGGCTGAGCTGGCCGAGGCCGGTGGTCAGCCACATCGTCACCAGCACGCCGACCAGCGCCGACAGCCCGATCAGCCACGCACCACGCTCGATGATGGCGCGCTGGCTGGCAGCGATGAACGGATCGATGCTGCGGTTCGGCTGGGCCAGGCTGAGCACGCCGATCAGCGTGCGGCCGTCGGCCGGGTCATATACCGGCGCCGCCACATGCATCACCGTATCGCCCTCTTCGCCGGCAATCTCGGGGCTGGAACGCGCGCCGTACTCACCGCGCAGGGTGCGGTAGACATCGTTCCAGCGCGAATTGTCGCGGCCCAGGTCACGACCCAGCGAGTCGTAAATGACGATGCCCTTGGCATCGGTGATGGTCACCCGGTAATCCAGCGAGCGCTTGGGGAAACGCCAGACCATTGCCTTCAGGTCGCGCTGCCGCGCCTTGGCCAGGTTGCGGGTGAAGCTGCCGCTGCGGATGGTGCCGTCCTTGACGTCGGCGGCGGCCATCTCGGCCAGCACGTTGGCCGCATCGACCAGGGTCGATTCCATCGCCTGGCGCACACCGGGCTTCACCTCGTTGACGAACACGCGCATCACGAAGAACGCGGCGATGCCGGTGATCAGGAAGAAGCCGAGGAACAGCTTCAGTACCAGGCGCATCGGCTAGACCTCCAGCGCGTAGCCGAGGCCACGGTGGGTGCGGATCGGGTCGTCGCTGGCACCGGCCGCGCGCAGCTTGGCGCGCAGCGTCTTGACGTGGGTGTCGACGGTGCGGTCGGCACTGTCGGCACTGCTGTCCCAGCCCCGGTCCATCAGCTGCGCGCGGCTGAGGATGGCACCCGGGCGCTGCAGCAGCGCTTCCAGCAGTGCGTACTCATAGCGGGTCAGGTCCAGCGCATGGCCGCGGAAGCGGATGCGCCGGCCCTCGCGGTCAATGGCGAACGCGCCATGCTCCTGCCAGCCCGCATCGGCGCTGGGCGCTGCGACGACCGGCGCCGCACGGCGCAGGCGTGCACGCACCCGTGCGACCAGCTCGCGCGGCGAGAACGGCTTGGTCATGTAGTCGTCGGCGCCCAGCTCCAGGCCGAGCACGCGGTCCACTTCGTCGTTGCGCGCGGTCAGGAAGATCACCGGCAGCTGCGCCGCCGGCCCCGGCTGCGCACGCAGCCGCCGGCAGACCTCGAAGCCGCCAAGATCGGGCAGGCCCACGTCCAGCACCAGCACATCGATATCGCCGGCCTGCAGCCGCTGCAGGGCCTCACCGCCCAACAGGCAGTGACTGGCGGCATAGCCCTCGCTGCGCAGCGCATAGAGCACGGTTTCGGCGATGGCGGCTTCGTCCTCGACCACCAGGACATGGGCAACAGGAGCTGTCATGGCGCGCAGCATAGCCGCTGCGGCCGCCGCCCCGTACACTGCCGCCCATGAACTATCGCCACGCCTTCCATGCCGGCAACCACGCCGATGTGCTCAAGCACATCGTGCAGCTGGCCCTGATCGACAGCTTCAAGCGCAAGGACAGCCCGTTCTTTGTGCTCGACACCCACGGCGGCGCCGGCCGCTACCTGCTGGCCAGCGAAGAGAGCCGCAAGACCCTCGAGGCTGAATCCGGGATCATGCGGCTGATGGCCCAGCCCAAGCTGCCGGAGGTGGTCGAGCGCTATCTGAAGGCGGTGCAGGCCGATAATCCGGTGGGCGCCCTGACCAACTACCCGGGCTCGCCGCTGCTGAGCGCGCAGGCGATGCGCGCGCAGGACCGCATGGCGGTCTGTGAGCTGCAGGAAGCCGAAACGGCCACGCTGAAGGCCCTGTTCGCCCATGACAGCCGCGTCGACGTGCGGGCGGGCGATGGCTATGCGCTGCTGCGCTCGCTGCTGCCGCCGAAGTTCAACGGCAGCAAGATCGGCCGCGGCCTGGTGCTGATCGACCCGCCCTACGAGGCCCAGGACGCCGAATACCAGGCCGTCCTGGCCGCGCTGGCCGAGACCCTGGCGCGCTGGCCGCAGGCTACCTGCGCGGTGTGGTTCCCGATCAAGCAGCGCCGCACCATCCTGCACTTCCTGCGCAAGGCCACCGCCCTGCCGGTGAAATCGGCGATGACGATCGAGTTCCTGGTGCGGCCGGACGACTCGCCGCTGCGCCTCAACGGCAGCGGCATGCTGCTGCTCAACCCGCCCTGGCAGTTCGACCGGGTGGTCGGCCCGGCCCTGCCGGCGCTGCGCCAGCACCTGGGTGAACCCGGTGCCAGCACCCGCCTGGATTGGCTCAAAGCCCCCGAATAACGGCCTTCACGAGGCTGTACCGCTGTGAGCCTTTCGTTCACGGAATGCAGCCCCGGTGATGCCACAATCGATGGACCACCAAGGAATCACCCGGTATGGCCACTCGCAACCGCATGCCGCCCTGGCATGAGATCTTCAAGGCTCCCAGCGGCCACGAGCTGCTGATCCGCCCCATCCGCCCGGAAGATGGCGCGCCGCTGCAAGCGGCGTTCAGCCTGTTCGGGCCGGAAGAAATCCGTGATCGTTTCCTGCAGGCGGTGACCGAGCTGTCGCCGGAAACCACCCAGCGCCTGACCCACCCGAATCCCAAGACCGAGATCACCCTGGTCGCAGCCGAATCCCTGCCCGCTGGCGAAGCGGTGGTCGGCGCGGTCGCCCGGGCCTCGATCATCCCCGGTACCCGTGAAGCCGAGTACGCGATCCTGATCAGCCGCTTCCTCATTGGCCAGGGCCTCGGCCGGCAGCTGATGCGCAAGCTGGTGAAGTGGGGCCGCGGCAAGTACCTGGACCGTCTTTACGGCGACGTTGCCGCCGAGAACGAGCCGATGAAGCAGCTGGCCGCCTCGCTGGGCTTCAAGCCGGTCCCGCACCCGACCGGTGCCGAAGGCCTGGTGCGGATGGTGCTGGAGCTGGACAACTGATGGATGCGCCGGGCATCGCCCGGCGCGTCATTCCGGTAGTGCCGGCCGCTGGCCGGCATTGCGTTCCCCCAACCGCACATGAGGCGGCCGGCCAACGGCCGGCACGACTCGCCGGGCTTCGATCGGGCTTCTGCTAAAATCCGGGGTCCATGTCGCGTACCTCATACCCCGCCCCGCCGCTGCCGCGCGCCGGCCAGCTCCGCGCCTGGTGGCGCGCCCCCGCATCGCCGACCGCCCTGGCCTGGTATCTGGCCCAGGCCGCGCGTGCGCACGACGCCCCGCTGCTGGTGATCGCCCGTGACAACCACGGAGCCAACCAGCTTGAAGCCGACCTGCAGACCCTGCTCGGCGGCGATCCGGCCCTGCCGGTGGTGGCCTTCCCGGACTGGGAAACCCTGCCCTACGACCGCTTCAGCCCGCATCCGGACATCATTTCGCAGCGCCTGTCCGCCCTGCACCGCCTGCCCACGCTGAAGCGCGGCCTGGTGATCGTGCCGGTGCAGACCCTGCTGCAGCAGCTGGCCCCGCGCAGCTACGTGATCGGTGGCAGCTTCGACCTGAAGGTCGGCCAGCGCCTGGATCTGGAAGCCGAGAAGCGTCGCCTGGAAAGTGCTGGTTACCGCAACGTCCCGCAGGTGATGGACCCGGGTGACTTCGCCGTGCGCGGCGGCCTGCTCGATGTGTTCCCGATGGGCGCCGACGAGCCGCTGCGGGTGGAGCTGCTGGACGAGGACATCGACTCGATCCGTGCCTTCGACCCGGAAAGCCAGCGCTCGCTCGACAAGGTCGAGGCGGTGCACATGCTGCCGGGCCGCGAAGTACCGATGGACGAAGCCAGCATCGCCCGCGTGCTGGCCACGCTGCGCGAACGCTTCGATGTCGATACCCGGCGCAGCGCGCTGTACCAGGATCTGAAGTCCGGGCTGGCCCCGGCCGGCGTCGAGTACTACCTGCCGCTGTTCTTCGAACGCACCGCGACCCTGTTCGACTACCTGCCCGACGGCAGCCTGCCGGTGGTCTGCGCCGGTGCCGGCGAAGCCGCCGAGGCGTTCTGGGCGCAGACCGGCGAGCGTTACGAGCAGCGCCGCCACGATGTGGAACGGCCGCTGCTGCCGCCGTCGGCGCTGTATCTGTCGCCGGAACTACTGCGCGAGCGTCTGAACGATGCCCCGCGCATCGAAGTGTGGTCGGCTGACCACGCGCGCATCGCCGATGCCCATGCGTTGGGCGACCAGCCGCTGCCGCCGCTGCCGGTGGCCGCGCGCGAGGCCCCCACTGGCGACGCGCTGAAATCCTTCCTCGGCCATTATCCGGGCCGGGTGCTGATTGCCGCCGATTCGCCCGGGCGTCGCGAGGCGCTGCTGGAAGTGTTGCAGGCCGCCGAGCTGAAGCCGCCGGTGGTGGCCGACTTGCCCAGCTTCCTCGCCGACGATGCGCGCTTCGCGATCGCGGTGGCGCCGCTGGAGGATGGCTTCGCACTGGACGATCCGCGCATCGCGGTGCTGACCGAGCGCCAGCTGTTCCCCGAGCGCGCCGGCAGCACCCGCCGCACGCGCCGTGCCGGCCGCGAGCCGGAAGCGATCATCCGCGACCTCGGTGAACTGACCGAGGGTGCGCCGATCGTGCACGAGGACCATGGCGTCGGCCGCTACCGCGGCCTGATTGCGATGGACGTCGGCGGCATGCCCGGCGAGTTCCTGGAAATCGAATACGCCAAGGGCGACCGCCTGTATGTGCCGGTCGCCCAGCTGCACCTGATCAGCCGCTACTCCGGTGCTTCGGCGGAAACCGCGCCGCTGCATTCGCTGGGCGGCGAACAGTGGAGCAAGGCCAAGCGCAAGGCCGCCGAGAAGGTGCGCGACGTGGCTGCAGAGCTGCTGGAGATCCAGGCCCGCCGCCAGGCCCGTGCTGGCCTGGCGCTGCAGGTAGACCGCGCGATGTACGAACCGTTCGCGGCCGGTTTCCCGTTCGAGGAAACCCCGGACCAGCTGGCCGCGATCGACGCCACCCTGCGCGACCTGGCCAGCAGCCAGCCGATGGACCGCGTGGTCTGCGGCGACGTAGGCTTCGGCAAGACCGAGGTGGCGGTGCGTGCGGCATTCGCCGCCGCCAGTGCCGGCAAGCAGGTGGCCGTGCTGGTGCCGACCACGCTGCTGGCCGAACAGCATTACCGCAACTTCCGCGACCGCTTCGCCGATTACCCGCTGAAGGTCGAGGTGCTGTCGCGCTTCAAGAGCACCAAGGAGATCAAGGCCGAGCTGGAAAAGGTCGCTGCCGGCACCATCGACGTCATCGTCGGTACCCATCGCCTGCTGCAGCCGGACGTGAAGTTCAAGGACCTGAGCATGGTCATCGTCGACGAGGAGCAGCGTTTCGGCGTACGCCAGAAGGAAGCACTGAAGGCGCTGCGCGCCAACGTGCACCTGCTCACACTGACCGCCACGCCGATTCCGCGCACGCTGAACATGGCCATGGCCGGCCTGCGCGACCTGTCGATCATCGCCACGCCGCCGCCGAACCGGCTGGCGGTGCAGACCTTCATCACCCAGTGGGACAATGCGCTGCTGCGCGAAGCCTTCCAGCGCGAGCTGGCGCGTGGTGGCCAGCTGTACTTCCTGCACAACGACGTGGAAAGCATCGGCCGCATGCAGCGCGAGCTGTCCGAGCTGGTGCCGGAGGCGCGCATCGGCATCGCCCACGGGCAGATGCCCGAGCGCGAGCTGGAAAAGGTGATGCTTGATTTCCAGAAGCAGCGCTTCAACGTACTGCTGTCGACCACGATCATCGAATCGGGCATCGACATCCCCAACGCCAACACCATCATCATCAACCGCGCCGACCGCTTCGGCCTGGCCCAGCTGCACCAGCTGCGTGGCCGCGTCGGTCGTTCGCACCACCGCGCCTACGCCTACCTGGTGGCGCCCGACCGCCGCTCGATCACCCCGGATGCGGAAAAGCGCCTGGAAGCGATCGCGTCGATGGACGAGCTCGGTGCCGGCTTCACCCTGGCCACGCACGATCTGGAAATCCGCGGTGCCGGTGAACTGCTGGGCGAGGACCAGAGCGGGCAGATGGCCGAGGTCGGCTTCAGCCTCTACACCGAGCTGCTGGAGCGCGCGGTGCGCAGCATCAAGCAGGGCAAACTGCCCGACCTGGATGCCGGCGAGGAAGTGCGCGGTGCCGAGGTCGAGCTGCATGTGCCGGCGCTGATTCCGGAAGACTACCTGCCGGACGTGCACACCCGCCTGACCCTGTACAAGCGCATTTCCAGCGCGCGCGACAGTGATGCGCTGCGCGAACTGCAGGTGGAGATGATCGACCGCTTCGGCCTGCTGCCGGATGCGGCCAAGCACCTGTTCGCCATCGCCGAGCTGAAGCTGAAGGCCAATACGCTGGGCATCCGCAAGCTGGACCTGGGCGAGAACGGTGGCCGCATCGTGTTCGAGTCCAAGCCGAACATCGATCCGATGGCGGTGATCCAGCTGATCCAGAAACAACCCAATCTCTACGCCATGGAAGGGCCTGACAAGCTGCGCATCAAGCACCCGCTGCCGTTGCCGGAAGACCGCTTCAATGCGGCCCGCGCCCTTCTGACCACCCTCGCCCCGGGTTGATCGCCCCCGAATACCCCGCACCGGTCCCCACCCGGTGCGGGCGGATGACCATGTTTCCTGACGCCGTACCCGCCCCCGACCTGCTGCACGCGCAGGCCTGCCTGATCGATGCCCTCTCGATGTCGCTGCAGATGCGCGACGCCTACACCCGCCACCACTGCGATCGCGTCGGACTGCTCGCGCAGCGCCTGGCCGCACGCTGCGATCTCGACGATGAAGCCTGCGCGCAGATCGGCCTGGCCGCCCGTTTCCACGACATCGGCAAGATCGGCATTCCCGACGATGTGCTGCTGGCCCCGCGCCGGCATACCGACGAGGAGCGCGCGATCATGCGCGAGCATCCGGTGCGTGGCGAGCACATTTTCATGGCCACCGGCCGCAGCGATGCCGTACCGGTGGCACGGCTGATCCGCACCCATCACGAGGCCTTCGATGGCAGTGGCTATCCCGATGGCCTGCGCGGCGAAGACATTCCACTCGGTGCACGCATCGTCACCATCGCCGATGCCTACGACGCGATGACCAGCGTGCGTCCCTACCGCACCGCGATGGAGCACGAAAAGGTGCTGCGGATCATTGACGAGCAATCCGGCGGCCTGATCGATCCCTACGTGCTGCAGCGCTTCCATCGCATGCTGGCGCAGGAGCCGGCGCTGGCCTGAGATCCGCCGGGCATGGCCCGGCGCTACCGATCAGACAAACAAAAGGCCCGGCATTCGCCGGGCCTTCTGCATCACGCATCACGGATGATCGATTACCAGATCACCACGCGCTTGTCGTCGGCACGCACCATCGCGTCGCCGGCCTTGCACTGGAACGCAGCGGCATACGACGGCATGTTCGACGGCGCGCCGTTGGCACGGAAGTTGGCCGGCGCGTGCGGGTCGGTGTTCAGGCGGACGCGCAGCTCACCGTCGGTGAAGTTGCGGCGCCACACGGTAGCCCAGTTCATGAAGAAGCGCTGGTCCTGGCTGTGACCATCGACTTCGACATTCGCCTTCGGATCTTCCTTCAGCGCCATCTGCAACGCGTCGTAGGCCACGGTCAAGCCGCCCAGGTCGCCGATGTTCTCGCCCAGGGTCAGCTTGCCCTTCACGAACACGCCCGGCACCGATTCATAGCCATCGAACTGCGCGACCAGCTGGTCGGTACGTTCGGTGAAGGCCTTGCGGTCGGCGTCGGTCCACCAGTTGTCGAAGTTGCCGTTGGCAGCGAACTGGCTGCCCGAGTCGTCGTAGCCGTGCATCATCTCGTGGCCGATGACCGCACCGATGCCGCCGTAGTTCAGCGCCGGATCGGCCTTGGCGTCGAAGAACGGTGCCTGCAGGATCGCCGCCGGGAACACGATCTCGTTCTTGGTGGCGTTGTAGTAGGCATTGACGGTCTGCGGGGTCATGCCCCACTCGGTCTTGTCCACCGGCTTGCCGATCTTGTCCAGCATGTAGCGGTAATTGAACGCACGCGCCGCCTGCATGTTGCCCAGGTAGCTGTCGCCGTTGGTCTGCAGGCCCGCCCAGTCACGCCACTTGTCCGGGTAACCGATCTTCGGGGTGAAGCTGGCCCACTTCTCCAGGGCCTTCTTCTTGGTTTCTTCGCCCATCCACGGCAGCTGCTCCAGGCGCGCCTTCAGCGCCTGCGACAGGTTTTCCACCAGGTGCTGCATGGCCACCTTGGATTCGGCTGGGAACACGGCGTCGACGTACAGCTGGCCCAGGGCTTCGCCCATGCCACCGTTGACCGACTCCAGCACACGCTTCCAGCGCGGCTGCATTTCCTTCTGGCCACGCAGGGTGGTGCCGTAGAAATCGAAGTTGGCCTTCTCGAACTGGCTGCTCAGGTACGGCGAGGCGTCGTCGATGGTGTGGAAGCGCAGGTAGGCCTGCCAGGTGCTGGGCATGGTATCGGCCAGCATCTTGTCCATTTCACTGAAGAAGCCCGGCTGGGCCAGCGAGAACTTCTGCGCGGCCGGCACCTTCAGGGTGTCGAACAGCGCGGTCCAGCTGAAGTTCGGGGTCAGCTTGTCGGCGTCGGCGGCGCTGAGCGGGTTGTAGCGCTTGGCCGGGTCACGCATTTCGATGCGCGACATCGAGGCCTTGGCCAGGCGGGTTTCAAAGGCCATCACGGCCTTGGCCTGCTCGGCGGCCCGTGCCGCGTCCACGCCGGACAGGGTCAGCACCTGTGCGATGTAGGCCACGTAGGCATCGCGGATCTTGGCCTGCGCATCGTCGAAGTAGTAGCCCTTCTCCGGCAGGCCCAGGCCGCCCTGGCCGACGTAGGCGATGACGTTGGCCGAATCCTTGTAGTCGGCATTGGCGAACAGCGAGAACAGCACGCCCTTGCCCTCGGCCTGGCTGTCGCGCAGGTACTGGGTGATGGCGGCGGTGTCGTTCAGCGCGGTGATCTTGTCCAGCTGCGGCTGCAGCGGCGCCAGGCCGGCGGCTTCAATCTTGGCCTCGTCGTTACCGGTCTTCCAGATGTCACCGATCTTGGCTTCCACCGAGCCGGCCTTGGCCTGGCTGGCGGCGGCCTGCTGCACCAGCGTGTGCTGCACTTCCAGCGAACGCTCGCGCAGGATCTCGAAGCTGCCCCAGGTGGTCTGGTCGCCCGGCACCGGGTTGGCCTTCAGCCACTTGCTGTTGACGAAGCCATTGAGGTCGGTACAGGCCGAAATGGCCGGATCCAGGTCGGCGCTGTTGAGCGAGATCAGCGGCGTCTTGATCTGCGACAGGTCGAAGGCCGGCTTGGCGTCGGCGCTGGCCGCCGGCGCGGTTTCATTCTTGCCAC
The DNA here is from genome assembly GCF_039673015.1 of Stenotrophomonas sp. TWI1409. NCBI lineage: Bacteria > Pseudomonadati > Pseudomonadota > Gammaproteobacteria > Lysobacterales > Lysobacteraceae > Stenotrophomonas > Stenotrophomonas sp. TWI1409. Next base: position 43,311 of record NZ_JBDJKU010000016.1, on the reverse strand, counting down.
AGGCCGCCAGCGAGGCAGCGATGGCGATGGTCAGGCCCAGCGGGACCAGGTTGCGGACGTTCATGAGGCTCTCCTGCAGGTAATTTCACAGGGTAGCCGGGGAGGCCTGCGGTGGGACCGGCCAAAGGTCACAGGACGCGCTTATGTAGAGTCGAGCCATGCTCGACTGCTCTCCGTTCCGGGTTTATTGTCCTTGCGGCAAGAGGCCAACAGCAGTCGAGCATGGCTCGACTCTACAAAAAGCGAAGGCCGGCTTGCGCCGGCCTTCTGTTTTATTTCGCCTTGCCCTGGTTGGCCACGGCTTCAGCGGCCTTGCGCGCTGCTTCCGGGTCGCCCAGGTAGCGGAACGACTTCACCGTCAGGTCGTCGTTCAGTTCGAACAGCAGCGGGATGCCGGTCGGGATGTTCAGCTCGAGGATTTCCTCGCGCGAGACGTTGTTGAGGTACTTGTACAGCGCGCGCAGCGAATTGCCGTGGGCGGTGACCAGCACGGTCTTGCCGTCCTTCAGCTGCGGCGCGATGGCGTCGTGCCAGTACGGCAGCACGCGGTCCAGCGTGGTGGCCAGCGATTCGGTGCCCGGCAGTGCGTTGCGGTCCAGGCCAGCGTAGCGGCGGTCATGGATCGGGTGGCCCGGATCTTCCAGGTCCATCGCCGGCGGCGGGATATCGTACGAACGACGCCACACCTTGACCTGGTCCTCGCCGTGCTTGGCCGCGGTCTCGGCCTTGTCCAAGCCCTGCAGGCCGCCGTAGTGGCGCTCGTTGAGGCGCCAGGACTTGTTCACCGGCAGCCAGTCCTGCTCCAGCTCGGCCAGCGCACCCTGCAGGGTGTGGATGGCGCGCTTGAGCACGGAGGTGTGGGCGACGTCGAACTGCAGGCCTTCCTCGCGCATCAGGCGACCGGCGGCAGCCGCTTCCCGGCGCCCCTGCTCGGTCAGGTCGACATCGACCCAGCCGGTGAAGCGGTTGTCCAGGTTCCACTGGCTCTGGCCATGGCGCAACAGTACGAGTTTACGGGTCACTGCAGGGTCTCCAACGCGAGGAAAGGCAGGCCGCCATTGTAGCCTCGGGCGCCGCTCACCGTGCCGTGGCCCCACACATGCGATGCTGCAACCAATGAATACGGTGATCGACCCCGGACGCTGGGAAGGCAGCGTCGCCGCGGCCCGCGAGCAGCAGATCCAGCTGGCCGGTCGCGTGGAACGCCAGGACCGGCTGCCACGCACGGTGCGCTGGCTGGCCGGGCTGGATGTCGGCTTCGAGGATGATGGCGCCATCACACGCGCCGCGGCGGTACTGCTGGACGCGGAGACGCTGCAGCCCGTGGCGCAGGAGATCGCGCGCATCCCCACGGTGATGCCCTATATCCCCGGCCTGCTCAGCTTCCGCGAGCTGCCGGCACTGCTGGCCGCGCTGGCGCTGCTGCCGCATACGCCGGACCTGGTGTTCGTCGATGGCCATGGCATCAGCCACCCGCGCCGGCTGGGCGTGGCCGCTCATCTCGGAGTGGTCATCGACCTGCCGAGCATCGGCGTGGCCAAGTCGAAGCTGGTGGGCAGGTTCGTCGAACCGGGCGCCGAGGCCGGTGCGCATACGCCGCTGCTGGATGGCGATGAACAGTTGGGCTGGGTGCTGCGCAGCAAGATTCGCTGCAAGCCGCTGTTCGTGGCCGGTGGCCATCGGGTCAGTGCGGATACCGCGCTGGACTGGGTACAGCGCACCCTGCGCGGGTACCGGCTGCCGGAACCGACCCGGCTGGCGGATCGGCTGGCCTCGCGACGGGACGAATGACCGCACCGGGCATCACCCGGCGCGGTCGCCATCCTCGTTCAGCGATGCACGTGGCCGCGGTGGCCCTGCGCGTCCTCGCCGTGGTCATGGCCTTCATGGCCCTCGTGCTCGCCGGCCTTGGCCGGCGCCGGCTCACCACAGGCTTCGCCGCAGTGGTCCGCTTCGATCTGCAGTGTCACGTGCTCGATGCCGAAGTCATCGTGCAGGCGCCCGCCCAGATCACGACGCAGCGCATCGGCATCGGTGCCGTCGCGCATCACGATGTGCGCGGTCAGCGCCGGGGTGCTGGAGGCCAGCGCCCACACATGCAGGTCATGCACGTCCAGTACCGCAGCGTGGCCGGACAGGCTGTCGCGCACCTTGGCCACGTCCATGCCCTTGGGCACGCCTTCCAGCAGCACGTTGATCGCCTCGCGCATCAGCACATAGGTGCGCGGCAACACCCACAGGCCGATCAGCACCGCCAGGATCGGGTCGATCGGCTTCCAGCCGGTCCACTTGATCAACAGCGCGCCAGCAATCACGGCCACCGAGCCGAGCATGTCTGCCCACACTTCCAGGTAGGCGCCCTTCACGTTGAGGCTCTCGCCGCTGCCGGCCTGCAGCAGGCGCATCGAGATCAGATTGATGACCAGGCCCGCCGCGGCAATCACCAGCATGCCCGACGAGGCAATCTCCTGCGGCTCGCGGAAACGTCCAATGGCCTCCCACAGGATATAGCCGGCAACCACGAACAGCATCGCGCCGTTGATCATCGCGCCCAGCGCTTCCAGGCGCGCATAGCCGTAGGTGCGGCGCGCGTCCGGCGGGCGCCGGCTCAGCCGCACCGCGACCAGTGCGATCATCAGCGCCAGCGCATCGGTGGCCATGTGCGCTGCGTCTGACAGCAGTGCCAGGCTGTTGGTCCAGAACGCGCCCACCACCTCGACGACGAGGAAGGTGGAGGTCAGGCCGAGTGCCCACCACAAGGGTTTCTCGTGGCGGATCTCGGATGGCAGGTGATCGTGGTCGTGGCCCATGGCAACAGCTCCTTTGCGATGGGAGGCAGGCTACGCCGGAGGGCGTTGGGAAACTATCACGGTGTTTATAACATTGCAGGCCACGCGGTCCCTCACCGGGCATGGCCCGGTGCTACCGGAGCGCGGCCGGCAACGCCAGGCCACGCCTGGCGAACGCAGCGGACCGACGTCCGCCTGCGGTCAGAACCCGAAGCGCAGGCTGGCCCAGTACGCGCGGCCCGGCTCGTTGTAGGTCGCCGCGCCGGCATCGCTGCTGTTGGCCTCGCGGAACAGGCGCTTGTCGGCCAGGTTGTTGACGCCGAAACCGAAGCTGACCGTCTCGGTCACCTTGTAGCGCGCGCTCACGCCCCAGATGTTGTACGCACCACGGTCCTGCAGCGCGATCGACGGATCGCAGGTGCCGGTGCAGCGCGGATCATTGTTGATGTTGGTGGTGGCCGGCTTCTGCTTGCCGTAGAAGGTGCCGGTCAGCAGCAGCGACAACTTGTCGGTGGCCTGCCAGTCCAGCATCGTGTTGACGGTGTACTTCGGAATCACCGACAGCGGCTGGCCGGTGCTCTTGTTCTCGTTCTCCACCATGTAGGTGAAGTTGTTGCTCCACTTCAGGCGGTTGCCCTGCTCGCCCAGCAGCGGGACCACCAGGTTGCCTTCCAGACCCTTCACGATCGCCTTGGGTGCGTTCTCCCAGCGGAAGATGCGGCCCTTGGTGTCGGCGGTCAGCCCGATCTGGTTGTACCCGGCCTGGATCTTGTCCTTGTAGTCGTTGTGGAAGTAGGTCAACGACGCTTGCCAGCCGCTCTGCGGTGCCCACTCGATACCCAGTTCCTTGTTCAGGCTGGTTTCCGCCTTCAGGTCCGAGTTGCCGCGCATGTAGCAGCCGGCGCCCAGGCTCGGCAGTGCATTCGGGCAGCCATTGCCCCGGGTGTAATACAGATAGTCCGGATTCGACTGGTACAGGTTCGGCGCCTTGAATGCATGGGCGATACCGCCCTTCACCACCCAGTCGCGGTTGATGCGGAACTGCGCGTTGAGGCTGGGGCTGGTGTTGTTGCCGAACTGACTGTGGTGGTCGAAGCGCAGGCCCGGGGTGACGATCCAGCGCTCGCCCAGGTAGATGTTGTCTTCCACGAACACGGCGGTGGTCTGCGCGTCGGACTTGCCGCGTGCGCGATCGGCCGACAGCCCCGGGATGCCGCCGCCGCTGCTGCTGGACTGGCTCATCGAGTACGGGTCGGTCAGGCGGCTGTCCAGGTATTCAAAGCCCAGCGTCCAGATGTTCTCGGCACCACCCAGCGTGGTCGGGAAACTGACTTCGCCGTCCAGCTGGTAGTTGCGCAGGCGCGAGGTCGACCAGTCGGTGCCGTTGAAGCTGCCCTCCGGGCCACCGGCCAGGCCTTCGTTGATGCGCGAGTTGTTCACCGCCTCCACTGCAGCCGTTACCCGCGAGGTCACATCACCCCAGCGGCCGCGATGGGTGATCGCGCCGGTGTTGCGGTACATGCGGTTGGTCTCGGCCTGCTGCTCGGCCAACGCCCCCAGATCGATCGGTGTCGAGGTACCGGTGGTGCTGACCGCGCGGTCGCCAGCATAGATGTTGCCCTGGCGACTGGTGCCGGCTTCGAATTCGACCACCTGGTTGGCGGTCACGTCCCAGCGCAGCAGCGCGTTGACATCGCGGTTCTTGACGCCCTCGCGACCGGCCGGCGGCACCGCGTTCGGATTCGTCGCGAAGTCACGATTGAGTTCCAGCGAATCGGCGTCGGTCTTGTTGAGATTGCCGTACAGGCGGAACGACAGGGTGTCGGTCATCGGCCCGCTCAGCTGCAGGCCGACGCGCTCGCTGCCGCCTTCGGCGCTGTGCTCGGGCACCAGGCCATACAGGTCGACCGCGCCGGTCAGGTCGCCGGTCGGGCGCTTGGTGATGATGTTGACCACGCCACCGGAAGCACCCGAGCCATAACGTGCCGCTGCAGGGCCACGCAGCACTTCGATGCGCTCGATCATTTCCGCCGGCACCCAGTTGGTATCGCCGCGGGTATTGCGCTCACCGCTGCGGCCCATGCGCACGGCATCACGCGCACCGATGCGCTTGCCGTCGACCAGGATCAGGGTGTTTTCCGGGCCCATGCCACGCAGATCGATCTGGCGGTTGTTGCCGTACTGGCCCGAGGCACTGTTGCCGGTCAGGTTGACGCCGGGCATGGTGCGCAGCAGCTCGGCGATGTCGTTGGCCGGCGGGCGCCTGGCGATGTCCTCTGCGGTGATGGTCGAGGTACCCAGGGCCTGGCGCGCGATCTGCGAGGCGGTGACGTGCACCGTGTCGATATCGGTGGCGTCGGTTTCGGCGTGGGCGGTCAGGGCGCTGCCGGCCAGCAGGGCGGCAACGGCAAGCGCCAGCGGGCGCGGCGAAAGGACAACGGCAGGGGACATGATCAGGACCTTCTGGCAGGGCTACGGGGCCTCTGGCAAAGGGCTTGAGGCAACGACGAGGGGGAGGCGGAGCAGTCCTGCAGCAGGCACCTACAGCCCGTTCCGTGCGCGCATTCTCCCATCAATGCGATTGATTCTCAAATGCGTTCACTCATTGCCGCAGCGGCGCCGATGTGGTTTGCGCACCGTGCAACCCTGCACCGCGCGTAAACTGGCCGGCTAACCCGCCATCAACCGTATGCCGCCGCGGCCGATACCCGTGGTTTGCCGTACGCAGTCAGAGATCGACGTGGAACCACCCCAATTGGACGATGCCAGCCAGCCGCTGGCCGAGGCCTGGCAGCAGTGTCTGCTGCAGGCCGGCCCTGCCGCCACCGCGCTGCTCACGGCCGCTGCTACCGATGCCCCACCCGCGCTGGCCCAGCGCTTTTACGAAGTACTGCTGCAGGACACCCGTGCGCGCCGTTTCCTGTCCCACGACCAGGTCAAGCAGCGCCTGCAGCCGGCCATGCAGCGCTGGCTGGCGCAGCTGCTGACCACTGATGCCAGCGGCATCGCCAACACCGTGGCCTCGCAGCGGATCATCGGCGACGTGCACGCCCGCGTCGGCATTCCGGTCGACCTGGTTACCCGCGGTGCGCGTGTGCTCAAGCACGAACTGTTCGTGCGCCTGCGCGACGATGCACCGGACAGCGACACCGCATTTGCCGCCATCGACTGCCTCAGCGCGATCATGGATATCGCCATGGAAGGCATGACCCTGGCCTACACCCACGCGCGCGAGCGCTCCACCCGTGCCGACGCCGCCTACCGGCTGTTCTCGCTGGTACAGAACGTCGGTACCGAACGCGAGCGCCAGCGCGCACTGCTGCTGGACTGGGAAAACGCCCTGCTCTACGCGTTGGCCGGCCACGTGCAGGCCAGCGACAACGCCAGCCTGGCTACCTCGGAGTTCGGCCTGTGGTTCACCCACAAGGGCATCCCCAGCTTCGGCGAAAGCAGCGAAACGCAGCAGGTGGGCCAGTTGATGGCCCGCATTGATGGCCACCTGCAGCGCGCGAGCGGCGATGCTCCGGCGCAGCGACTGGCGGTGCTGCCGGCCATCCGCGAGGACCTGGCCGCCATCCGCACCCTGATGACACTGCTGTTCGAGCGCATCGGCGAACTGGATGCCGGCAGCGACGCGCTGACCAACCTGCTCAACCGTCGCTTCCTGCCCACCGTGCTGCGCCGGGAAATCGAGCTGGCCACACGCAACCGCACACCATTCTCGCTGCTGCTGCTCGACCTGGATCACTTCAAGGCAATCAACGACGGCCACGGCCACGATGCCGGCGACCGCGCGTTGCAGCACGTCGCCGGCCTGCTCGGCCAGCTCACGCGCGGCAGCGACTACCTGTTCCGCTATGGCGGCGAAGAATTCGTGGTGGTACTGGTGGCTGCCAGCGAATCGCAGGCGACCGTGATCGCCGAGAGCCTGCGGCGGCAGATCGCACAGTCGCCGGTGGCACTGGCCAACGGCCAGGTGCTGGCACTGACCGCCAGCATCGGCGTGGCCGGCCACGACGGCCATCCGGACTACGAGCGGCTGATGGCCCGTGCCGACGCGGCAATGTACGAGGCCAAGCGCAGCGGCCGCAACCGCGTGGTGGTGGCCAGTGCGGACCTGCAGGAAGCGCCGGGACGGCGCGCACTGCAGCGATGACGGCAGGACAGGTAGAGTCGACCGCGGGTCGACTATCGCGCGCACCGCGGGGTTTTTCGCACGCAGGGCGAAGAGCAGTCGACTGACAGTCGACTCTACTGACAGCCGGCACTACCGATACGGCCGCCGGCCGCTGCTTTCACCGCCACCACCCACCACGCTGCCCACCAGAGCAGTGCCAGCAACGCGATGACCGCCCCCAACAGGCATACCGCCGGCCAGCCATGGCGCGCCTGCATCCACGGCCCGGCCGCTGCACCGGCACCACTGCCCACCGCATAGAACAGCATGTACAAAGCCACCAGGCGTCCATGCTGTTCAGCCGGCGCGCGCAGCAGCAATGCCTGGTTAGATACGTGCAGTGCCTGCCCACCCAGGTCGAGCACAATCACGCCCAACAGCAGCAACGACAGCGACTGCGGCAGGCCCAGCAAGGGCCACCACGCAACCAGCATCAACAACAGCGCACCGACGCTGACCGGATGCGCGAAACCACGGTCCATCCAGTGCCCTACCCGCGCCGCCAGCAGCGCACCGATCACCCCGGCCAGGCCCAGTGCACCGATGGCGGCGGTCGACCAATGCAGCGGTGGCGCCGAGAGCGGCAAGGGTGCCGCCGCCCAGAACACATTGAGGCCGGCAAACAGCAGCAGTGCCAGCGGCCCACGCTCGCGCAGCGTTCGATCGCGGCGCAGCATGGCCAGCATCGAGCCCAGCAGCTCGCGCCAGCGTGGGGGAACCGACGGCACCGGTACTGGGGGCAGGCGCCGCCACAGCAGCGCCGCCAACCCCGCCATCACCATTGCTGACAACAGGTAGACCATCTGCCAGCCAAAGGCCGCCGCCACCGTACCGGACACCACGCGCGCCAGCAGCAGGCCGATGAACACGCCGCCCTGCACCACACCGACCACGCGACCGCGCTGCTCGGGCGGTGCCAGCATGGCGGTATAGGCGATCAGGCCCTGGGTCAGCGCCGTGCCCAGCAAGCCGGCCAGCAGCATGCCCGACAACAGCCAGCCCGCCGTGCGTGACGCTGCCAGCCACAGCAGCGCCAGCACCAATGCGATCAACTGCAGCCGCAGCAGGCGTCGCCGGTCACCACGGTCCGCCAGCGGCAGCAGGCCAAGCAACGCCAGCACGCTACCGGCCTGGGTAGCAGCCAGCACCGCGCCAGCCATGGCCCGGTCCAGCGCAAAGGCGCGTGCAAGCTGATCCAGCAGCGGCTGCGCGTAATAGACGTTGGCAACGCTGGCACCTGCGGCAACCGCGAGCAGGACCAGCAGCGGGCGGGGAAGTGATATGGCACTCATGATGTGGTTGCAATTTGAAACTTGATGCAGGCTACTGCCATTGGTTTTAAACTGCAACCACATCAGAGAGGTCCACCATGCACACCGACAGCCCCTGCCCCGTCGCCCGCAGCGCCGATCTGCTCGGTGACCGTTGGGCGCTGCTGGTCATCCGTGATGCCTTCGATGGCGTCACCCGTTTCGGTGATTTCCAGCGCAGCCTCGGCGCGGCGCGCAACATCCTCAGCGACCGCCTGCGCCGGCTGGTAGAGGCCGGCGTCCTGCAGCTGCAGCCGGCCTCCGATGGATCGGCCTACCAGGAATACGTGCTCACCGCCGCTGGCCAGGAACTGTTCCCGCTGCTGGTCGCGCTGCGCCAATGGGGTGAACGCCATCGCTTCGAGGCCGGTGAAGCCCATTCACAGCTGATCGAATCGGCGACACGGCGGCCACTGCCCTACATGCAGCCGCGCGGGCGCGACGGCCAGCCACTTCAGCCCAGCGCCACCCGCGTGCGCAAGCTCAGGGACGACGGGCGCGACACCTGATTCGCCCATTCGCGCACACCGACGAACATCCGCGCCGGTTAGCATCAGACCTTTCCGCCACTGGATGCCGCCGATGTCGCGCGATCGCCCTTCCCTGCTGACCGCCCTGCTGTTGCCGCTGCTGGCCTGCGCCACAGCAACCACGCAGGCCCGCGAGGTTGCCGCGCCCGCCGACCACGTGCAGGCCGATGGCCCCTATGTGTTCCGCCAGGGCGACCAGCTGCAGGCCAAGTGGATCTGCGACGACAAGGTCGAGTCGCACACGCTTGCCACGCAGGCCGCAGGTACCGACATCGCCCCGCGCTGCGGCTACGAGCACTCGGTGCACGTGGCTGCCCCGAATGCGCCTTCGGTTTCCGTGCTGCCGGCCGTGCCGCGCATCGTTGCGCTGTCCGACATCCATGGCCAGTACGGGCTGCTGGTGCGCCTGCTGCGCGCCCACCAGGTCATCGATGCCCAGGATCGCTGGGCGCTGGGCAAGGACACGCTGGTCATCGCCGGCGATGTGTTCGACCGCGGCCCGCAGGTGACCGAGGCCTTCTGGCTGCTGTATGGCCTGCAGCTGCAGGCGGCCGCCGCCGGCGGCGCGGTGCACTTCGTGCTCGGCAACCACGAAACCATGGTGCTGTACGACGACCTGCGCTACGTCAACCCGAAGTACCTGCGCAGCGCGCAGCTGCTCGGCCGCAGCTACCCGCAGCTGTACGGTGCCGATTCGGTGATCGGGCAGTGGCTGCGCACCCGCCCGGTGCTGCTGAAGATCGGCGACACCCTGTTCCTGCACGGCGGTATTTCGCCCGAGGCAGTGCAGCTGGCGCTGGACCCGGCGCGCACCAATGCGGCCTACCAGGCGTCACTGGGCCTGCCAAAGGCCGAAGTAAAGGCCGACCCGGCCACCGCACCGCTGTATGACGGCAAGACCAGCCCGATCTGGTACCGCGGCTACTTCGATGGCCGCCTCGACACCGCGGGGGTGCAGACCGTACTCGACCGCCTGCAGCTCAAACGCATCGTGGTCGGCCACACCTCGATGCCACACGTCAGCAGCTTCCATGGCGACCGCGTGATCGCCATCGACAGCAGCATCAAGAACGGCGAGAACGGCGAACTGCTGTTCATCGAAAATGGCAGGCTCAGCCGTGGCCTGCTGGATGGCTCGCGGGTGCCGTTGGCGCCGGGTGAGCCGGGCCTGCAGGACTGAATGAAGGGACAGCGCGACGGCACCGGGCGGCGGCGGCGCGCTCCACCTTCACCCGGTTTGCGGCTACCCTCGGCAGCCGAGAGAGGCCCACCCCGTCCATCCGGTGGGCCTGACCGTTACAGGAGCCCCCGCGCATGCGCGTTCTGATTGCTGAAGACGACCCGGATATCGCCTCCGGCCTGTGCGCCTCGCTGCGCCGGCAGGGGCACGTGGTTGACCACGTCGACAACGGCGCGCACGCCGACGCGGCACTGGGCTCGGCCCAGTACGCATTGCTGGTGCTGGACCTGGGCCTGCCTCAGCTGGATGGCCGCGATGTGCTGCAGCGCCTGCGTCAGCGCGGCGATGGCCTGGCGGTGCTGGTGGTGACCGCCCGCGATGGCCTGGCCGAACGCGTGCGCGTGCTCGACCTGGGCGCCGATGACTACCTGGTCAAGCCGTTCGCGCTGGACGAATTCGAAGCACGCGTGCGTGCGCAGCTGCGGCGGGTCACCAGCAATGGCAACCCGGACCTGCGCATCGGCCGCCTGCGTATCGATCTGGCCGGGCACCGGGTGTGGATCGACGACCAGTCGCTGGAACTGACCGCGCGCGAGTTCGGCCTGCTGTCGGCACTGGCGGTACGCGCCGAGCGCATCGTGTCGCGCGCGCAACTGGTGGAAGCGCTGTGCGACTGGGGCCAGGACCTCACCGACAACGGCCTGGACATCGCCCTGCACCGCCTGCGCCGCAAGCTGCAGCCCGGCGGCATGGGCATCCGCACTGTGCGCGGGCTGGGCTACATGCTGGAAGACGCGCAGGACGACAGCGCCCCGTGATCAGTGGACCACCCAGCCTGCGTCGGCGCCTGCTCGCCTTCCTGGCGTTGCCGATGCTGGGCCTGCTCACCTTCAACACGATCCTGGCCTACTACGTTGCGCTGGACTATTCCAACCGCATCCACGACCGCAACCTGATCGACGACACGCATTCGTTCGCGCAGATGCTGAGCACCATGCCGGTGACCAGCGACCTGTCTCCGCAGGCGCGCTTCCTGATCGAGTACGACCCCGACGGCCATCGCTACTTCAACGTCGACAGCAGCCGCATGGGTACGCTCAGCGGCAATGCAGACTTCAGCCCGTACGCCCCTTCGCAGGACTGCACCGGCGTGCATCCGGCGCTGTACGACGGCAACCTCAATGGCCAGCAGGTGCGCATGGCCACCGTCTGCACGCAGGCGATGAACGATCCGCAGGACCAGCTGGCGGTGACCGTGGCCGAGAGCATGGCCGACCGCCGGCAGCGTGCGCGCGAGATCCTGATGATCATCATCCCGCTGATGACCATGCTGGCGCTGGGTACCGCAGCGCTGGTCTGGTTCGGCGTGACCTATGGCCTGCGTATCCTGACCCCGCTGAGGACCCGCCTGGCCCAGCGCCGCGGCGAACTGGCGCCGATCTCCGATGCCGACGTGCCAGAGGAGATCCAGCCACTGATCAGCACCATCGATGATCTGTTTGCCCGCCAGGCGGAAATGATCACCCTGCAGAACCGTTTCATCGCCGATGCCGCGCACCAGCTGCGTTCGCCGCTGGCGGGCATGGCCCTGCACGTGGACCAGGCGCTGGCACATGGCGACCCCGACACAGTGCGCGAGGCGCTGCAGCACATCCGCCGGCTCAACCAGCGCACCGCGCGGGTCAGCACCCAGCTGCTGGCACTGAGCCGGGCGCAGACCGTGCCCGATACCGTGGAGGCACTGGACCTGTGCGAGCTGGTACCGCAGTGGGTCGGCATGCGCGTACCGGAGGCGATCCGCGATGGCATCGATCTGGGCTACCGCGGCAGTCCCCATCCGCTGCGTGTACTGGGCAACGGCGCCATGCTGCAGGAAGCGCTGGACAACCTGATCGACAACGCCCTGCGTTATGCCGGCCGCAATGCAACCGTCACGGTGGGCGTGCACGCGCTGGACGACAATGATGTCGAACTGTATGTGGAAGACAACGGCCCTGGCGTGCCCGACGACGTGATGCCACGGCTGGGCGAGCGCTTCTTCCGGGCGCCGGGCACCGCTGCCAGCGGCACCGGCCTCGGCCTGGCCATCGCGCACGAGGCGGTGGAGCACTTCGGCGGCCGCCTGAGCTTCCTGAACCGCCCAGGTGGCGGACTGAAAGTCGCCATCACGCTGCCGCTGCTGAAGGCGCCCTGACCCGGCCCGGGGCGCTGAAAGGCTGGCGAAAATCGCGCTTGCGATCCTGCCATCCCCACTGCCGTCCCGGAGCCGCCAGGTGACCGAATCGCACGACTTCTTCCTCCCCGGTGGCCCACAGGGCGTGCTGCTGGTCCATGGCCTGACCGGCACCCCGGCGGAAATGCGCATGCTGGGCAAAGGGCTGAACAACGCCGGTTTCACCGTGCACGGCGTGCAGCTGCCCGGCCATTGCGGCAGCGTGGATGACCTGCTGGCGACCACCTGGGAACAGTGGTACCAGGGCGTGGAAGATGCGGCGGCAACCCTGCGCGGCAAGGTCGACCAGCTGTTCGTCGGCGGCCTGTCGATGGGCGCGGTGCTGTCGCTGGCACTGGCTGCACGTCGCCCCGAGTGGGTGTCCGGGGTTGGCGTGTACGGCGCCACCTTCCGCTATGACGGCTGGAACATCCCCGCCGTGGCCCGCTTCTCGTTCCTGCTGCCGTGGTTCAAGCGCTTCAACATCGGCCGCGACCGCATGTTCATGGAAGAGCCGCCGTACGGCCTGCGTGACGAGCGCCTGCGTGCACAAGTCAGTGCCGCCATGCTGTCCGGCGACAGCGCCGCCGCCGGCCTGCCGGGCAACCCCTGGCACGCCCTGGCCGAAATGCGCGCCCTGAGCAACTGGACCCGCCGCCACCTGCACCAGGTCACCGCGCCGTGCCTGGTGATGCACGCCCGCGAGGACGACGTGGCCAGCATGGGCAACGCCGAGCTGGTGATGTCGCGGGTCAGCGGCCCGAAGGAACTGGTGGTGCTGGAAGACAGTTACCACATGATCACCATCGACCGCGAACGCCGCGATGTGATCCGCCGCAGCGCGCGCTTCTTCACCGAAATCGGTGAACGCACTGGCGTGCTCAAGGCGGTGGCCTGACATGGGGGCACTTGCCACGCTGCTGTGGCTGGCCAATGTCGTGCTCGATACCGGTGGCCAGCTCGCCTTCAAGGCCGCCGCCAGCGACCCGCAGGAGGGCGAAGGACTGCAGCGCTGGAAACACATGCTCAGCCGTCCCTGGCTGTGGATCGGCATCGCCTGCTACGTGCTTGAGTTCGTCGCCTGGATCGCGTTCCTGTCGCTGGTGCCGCTGTCCAAGGGCGTGCTGCTGGGCTCGATCAACATCGTCGCGCTGATGATCGCCGGCCGTTTCCTGTTCCGCGAGAAACTCACGCCGCTGCGGGTGACCGGCATGCTGCTGGTCACCGCCGGCGTAGCCGTGGTGGGGGCCGGCTCATGAGGCGCCTGTATGTGATCGGCTTCCCGCTGCTGATGGCTTTCGACACGCTGGCCCAGCTGTGCTTCAAGTACGCCGGTGACGCCGCGTTGCCGGTCGAGGCCAACACCGCCTGGCTGCTGCGCGTGCTGTCGCAGCCGTGGGTTTACGGCGCCATCCTCGGCTACGTGGGTGCATTCTTCACCTGGATGAGCCTGCTGCGCCATGCGCCGATCGGTCCCGCCTTTGCTGCCTCGCACCTGGAAGTGATCAGCGTGCTGCTGCTGTCGGCGTGGCTGTTGAACGAGCCGCTGACCCTGCACCATCTGCTCGGTGCGGTACTGATCGTGGCCGGCATCGTCTGCCTCGGCCGCGCCGAGGCGCACGACCCGCACAGCCCTGCCGAAAGCACCCCGTGAGCGCGCTGCGATGAGCCTGTTCGCGCGCGAACTGCCACCAACCGCCGGCCTGCCGATGCAGGCCAGCGATTTCCTTCCCGGTGGCGGCGACCTGCGTGACATCCTTGCCAGCCAGCTCGGCACACCGCCGCTGCAGCTGACCTGTTCCGGCACGCACGCGCTGCTGATCGCCCTGCGCACGCTGCGCAAGCGTGCGCCAAAGCGCGACACCGTGATCATGCCGGCCTATACCTGCCCGCTGGTGCCGATCGCGGTGCACAGCCTGGGCCTGCGCGTGCAGTTGTGCGATACCCGGCGCGGTCATTTCGACTTCGACCCCGGCCAGCTCAAGCGGCTGGCCGATGCGCGCACGCTGGCGATCCTGCCCACCCACCTGGGCGGGCGCATTGCCGATGTCGAGCTGGCCTGCGAAGTCGCCCGCAACGCCGGCGCCTGGGTGATCGAAGATGCCGCGCAGGCACTCGGCGCACGGGTCGGCAACAGCAGTGTCGGCCTGCGCGGCGATATCGGATTCTTCAGCCTGGCCGCCGGCAAGGGCCTGAGCCTGCATGAAGGCGGCCTGCTGGTCAGCCGCGATGACGAACTGCGTGCTGCGCTGGCCGAACATGCCGTCCAGCACGTTCGCTCCAGCCTGCGCTGGGAGCTGCTGCGGAGCCTGCAGTTGCTGGGCCTTGCTGCCTGCTATCGCCCTTCGCTGCTGTCACTGGTGTATGGCAATCCACTGCGCAATGCGCTTCAGCGTGGCGATCTGGAAGATGCGGTCGGTGACATTTTCCCGCTGGATATCCCGCAGCACCGGGTCAGCCAGTGGCGGCAGAACATCGGTGCGCATGCCGCGCGGCGCTTGCCGGCATTCCTTCAGGCCGGTCGGCTGCGTGCGTTGCAGCTGCGGGTGCAGCTGGCACAGCTGCCTGCCGTTGAGGTGGTCGATGGGCTGGCCGGTAGCGGTGGCACCTGGCCACTGTTGATGCTGCTGCTGCCCAGCCAACGCGCCCGCGATGCAGTACTGAAGGACTTGTGGCCACGCGGGCTTGGCGCCAGCCGCATGTTCATCCATGCCCTGCCCGGCTATGCCTACCTGCGCGGCATCGTGCCGCAGGACGACATGCCCAACGCACGCGACTTCGCCGCACGCATGCTGACCCTCGGCAACAGCGCCTGGCAGACCCGTGAAGAGACCGCCGAAATACTGCGGGCACTGGCCCGCGCGTGACGCCAGGACGCACGGATGGAGTGCGCCTCACGCATTCATCCATGCACCTTCCTGAACGCTTTCCGCGCCCTGCAATGCAGGCTTTCAACAGGAAAGGAACGAGAAAGGCTGCCTGCCTACATTGAGCCTGCCCCGGCATCGCGCCGGACGTTCCTTTCATCGACGGACCTGCCCATGCAATGGAGCATCCTGTGTGACTTCGACGGCACCATCAGCCTCGAAGATGTCATCGACTCGCTGCTGGAGAAATACGGCCAGCCGGGCTGGCAGGAACTGGAAGACCAGTGGAAAGCGGGAAAGATCGGCTCGCGCGAATGCATGCAGGGCCAGGTCAGGCTGCTGAAGCTGGACCCGGCCACGCTCGACGCCCACCTGGACCAGGTGCAGATCGATCCGGGCTTTGCCGCCTTTGTCAGCCGTGCCGAACAGCTGGGCGTGCCGCTGCGCATCGTCAGCGACGGCCTGGACTATGCGATCCACCGCATCCTCGCCAACCACGGCCTGTCGCGACTGCCGGTGGTGGCCAACCACCTGCGCTGGTGCGATGACCACTGGGAACTGGAATCGCCCTACCAGGCCGAAGGCTGCCGCAGCGGCACCTGCAAGTGCACCTGCGCTGCGCAGGCGCGCGCCAACGAAGCACCGCGTGTGCTGATGATCGGCGATGGCAGTTCGGATTTCTGCGTCTCCGAAGATGCCGACTTCGTGTTCGCCAAGCGTCGCCTGATCACCCATTGCACCCATGCCGGCATCGAGCATGCCGCCATCGATACCTTCCACGATGCAATCGCACTGCTGCCGCGCTTGCTCGATGGCAGCCTGCTGCAGCCACGTCGTATCGACGCCAGCCCGCAGCCCGCCGTACTGCCCCTGCTGCTGGCCACCGCCTGAGCACTCCCTTCCAAGCACGCCCCCGCTACCTCTTTCGAACGTCCTTCACGGAACCGAACTGCATGAACATTTTTGACAAGAACGCCGACGCCGCTGCCTCCGACGCGCAGCTGCTGGCCGACGAAGCCCGTTACAGCTCCTTCGGCGATACCGTCCACTACGTCGACCCGCCGAAGATCTTCCAGCGCGGCGAAGGCAGCTACATGTTCGACGGTGCGGGCGTGCCCTACCTCGACCTGCAGATGTGGTACTCGGCCTGCAACTTCGGCTACAGCAACAAGCGCCTGAACGACGCGCTGAAGGACCAGATCGACACCCTGCCGCAGGTCGCCAGCCAGTACCTGCACCCGACCCGCGTGCAGCTGGCCAAGACCATTGCCGTGGACATGCACGAGAAGTTCGGCCTCGACGGCCGCGTGCATTTCAACGTCGGCGGCGCGCAGGCCATCGAAGACTCGCTGAAGATCGTGCGCAACGCACGCGGCGGCA
This sequence comes from Stenotrophomonas sp. TWI1409, assembly GCF_039673015.1. NCBI lineage: Bacteria > Pseudomonadati > Pseudomonadota > Gammaproteobacteria > Lysobacterales > Lysobacteraceae > Stenotrophomonas > Stenotrophomonas sp. TWI1409. Next base: position 26,866 of record NZ_JBDJKU010000016.1, on the reverse strand, counting down.
AGAGCCTGATGTTCGCCTTCGAAGGTGGTTACCACGGCCGTACCCTGGGTGCGTCGTCGATCACCTCCAGCTACCGCTACCGCCGCCGCTACGGCCACTTCGGCGAGCGCGCGATGTTCATCCCGTTCCCGTACCCGTTCCGTCGCCCGAAGGGCATGACCCCGGAAGAGTATTCCGACCACTGCGTGTGGCAGTTCGAGCGCCTGTTCGAAAGCGAATACAACGGCGTGTGGGATCCCAAGGTCGGCCAGGCGGAGTACGCCGCGTTCTATGTCGAGCCGATCCAGGGCACCGGCGGCTACGTCATCCCGCCGCGCAACTTCTTCACCGGCCTCAAGCGCGTGCTGGACAAGTACGGCATCCTGATGGTCGTCGATGAAATCCAGATGGGCTTCTGGCGCACCGGCAAGCTGTGGGCCATCGAGCACTTCGGCGTGACCCCGGACGTGCTGGTGTTCGGCAAGGCGCTGACCAACGGCCTGAACCCGCTGTCGGGCCTGTGGGCGCGCGAAGAGCTGATCAACCCGACCGTGTTCCCGCCGGGCTCCACCCACTCCACTTTCAACTCCAACCCGCTGGGCACCCGCCTGGGCCTGGAAGTGCTGAAGCTGGGCAAGGAAATGGATTACGAGCGCACCGTGCCGGAAAAGGGCGCGTACTTCCTCGACGGCCTGCGTGGCCTGCAGAAGCGCCACCCGGAAATCGGCGATGTCGACGGCCTGGGCCTGGCCCTGCGTGCGGAAATCTGCCAGACCGACGGCTACACCCCGAACAAGGAACTGCTGGACCGCATGGTCGACATCGGCCTGGCCGGTGACCTGCTGCACGACGGCAAGCGCATGGGCCTCGTGCTCGACGTTGGTGGCTGGTACAAGAACGTGATCACCTTCGCGCCGTCGCTGGACATCAGCTACGAAGAGATCGACCTGGCGATCACCCTGCTCGACCAGGCGCTGACCAAGGCCAAGGGCTGAGGTCGGATGCGCTGCCGGTTCCCGTGCCGATGGAGATGACGTCACGTGCGTCCAGCACTGCGCTGGAACCGGCCGCGCTGCTGGAGGGCTTCCTGGCCCACCCGCCGCTCGGATTCGAGGCAAGCCGCCTGCCCAGCGGCCTGCCGACCTTCCGTGCGCCGCTGGACCTGACCACCACCATGGACGACGCACTGCGCGGCAAGCTGCTTGGCCTGCCGCTGTCGCGCCTGTGGCGGCCATGGATCACCTGGCAAACCCGCTTCGTCGGTGCCACCAGCACCGAGTACACCCCGCTGCCAGCGCACGTCGCGCCTGAGGCGCTGGCCGAGGACGTGACGCGTCACGCGATCGGCGATACCCGGCTGCTGGTGGTCAAGGACCTGGCGATCGATTCGCCGCTGCTGGACGACGCCGCCAACGCACACAGCGGTGCCTTCCTGCAGGCGCTGCTGGCACGCGGCTTCGTCGAACTGGAAGGCATGCCGCTGGCCTGGGTGGCCATCGATTTCGATTCGATCGATGGCTATCTCGGCCGCCTGTCGTCTTCGCGCCGCAAGAACATCCGGCGCAAGCTGCGCTCGCGCGACGACCTGCAGATCGACTGCATCGCCACCGGCGATCCGGCCCTGGCCGACCCGCAGCTCCAGGCCGAACTGTATGCCTTGTACCTGGGCGTGTACGCGCAGAGCGCGGTGCATTTCGACCAGCTCGACCTGCCCTACTTCCAGCATCTTCTGGCCGACAGCCAGGGCCAGGGACGGATGTTCCTGTACCGCCACCAGGGCCAGCTGATCGGCTGGAACCTGTGTTACGTGCATGCGGGCAAGCTGGTGGACAAGTACATCGGCCTGGCCTATCCGCAGTCCCGCGAGCACAACCTGTACGCGGTGAGCTGGATGCACAACCTCGAATACGCGCTGCAGCACAGCCTGAGCCACTACGTGGCCGGCTGGACCGATTCGCGGATCAAGGCCGAACTGGGTGCCAGCTTCACCTCCACCCGGCATGCGATCCACGCCCGTTCCCCGCTGCTGCGTGCAGCCCTGCGCAGGCTGGCCCCGTACCTGCAGGGCGAACCGGACGGAGGCGGCTGAGCGATGCCATTGCGTTCCCCGCTGATCCTGGACCTGGACGGTGGCGTGCTGCCGCTGCCAGAGGCGCAGACCCTGGCCCTGCCGCAATGGCACGATCCACTGCGCTTCGCCTGCCGCAATGCCACCCTGAACCGTTTCGCCACTGAAGTGCTGGCACCGTTGCCGGCCCAGCTCGGCACGGTAATGCTCGGCAGTGGCGACTTCCACCACCTCAGCCTGCCGCTGCTGCAGCGCATGCGCACGCAGGCGCCGTTCCAGCTGGTGGTGCTGGACAACCATCCGGACAACATGCGCTTCCCGTTCGGCATGCACTGCGGGTCGTGGGTGAACGCCGCCAGCAAGCTGCCGCAGATCTCGCACATCCACGTGCTCGGCATCACCTCCAGCGACATCGGCCTCGGCCATGCCTGGGAGAACCACTGGCGCCCGCTGATCGGCAGTCGCCTGACCTACTGGTGCATGGATGTGGACGTGGGCTGGGGGCATCGTCTCGGCATGGGCCACGCCTTCCGCCGTTTCGAGCATCCCGAAGCGCTGGTGGCCGCGTTCGCCGCCGAGCAGGCCAAGTCGCCGCAGCCGACCTACCTGTCGATCGACAAGGATGTGTTTGCCGAGGACGTCGCCCGCAGCAACTGGGACCAGGGCCGCTTCCAGCTGGAACACGCGCTGGTGGTGATTGAAGCACTGCGTGCCGGCGGCCTGGTCGGCAGTGACATCACCGGCGAAGTGTCGCTGGCCAACTACCAGAGCCGCTTCAAGCGCTGGTTGTCGTCGCTGGATGGCCAGCCTGACGTCAGCGCCGGGGATCTGCCGGTGTGGCAGGCCCGGCACCAGCAGGTGAACCGCGAACTGCTGGCGGCGATGGCCGCGGTGCCGACCGCCTGTTGACCGCTTCCGTTAGTGCCGGCTGCTGGCCAGCGTGGCTTCGTCGGTAGTGCCGGCCGCTGGCCGGCAATGCCAACCAAGGTTTGCAACTACCAGACCCAGGCAGCGTCGGTCGTGCCGGCCGCTGGCCGGCAACCTCACTGTTCCCGGGCGCACGAGGATGCCGGCCAGCGGCCGGCACTACACTGGGTTCCCAGCCCAGGAGCCGCCACCATGGCCCAGACCGTCATCCCGCAGCTGCGCATGCGCCACGCCGACACCACCCTGCCGTTCTACGTGCAGGGGCTGGGCTTCGTGGTCGACTGGGAACACCGCTTCGAACCCGGCTTCCCGCTGTTCGCCCAGCTCACCCGCGATGGCCAGACGATCTTCCTCACCGAACACAGCGGCGACTGCGAGGTCGGCGGCGCGGTGTACTTCATCGTCGAGGACGTCGACGCCCTGCACCGCGCCTTCAGCGCCGCAGGCGTCCCCATCGAACAGCCGCCGCATGACACCGAATGGGGCAGCCGCGAGATGCTGCTGCGTGACCCCGACGGCAACCGCCTGCGCTTCGCCACCGACGCGAGCTGAACCGGGCGGCCTTGAGCCGGATATACGAAACATATACGCTTCGTATACCCCCTCCTTCAGGACCGCCCATGGGCATCGTCAACATCGATGACACCCTGCACGACCAGCTGCGCCGTGCCTGTACCGTCTCCAGCCGCTCGATCAACGCCCAGGCCAACTTCTGGATCCGGGTCGGCATGCTGTGCGAGCTGAACCCCACGCTGAGCTTCCAGGACATCGTCGCCAGCGAGCTGCGCGCGGCCGGTGTGCAGCCGCCGCTGCTGCCGCCGGGACAGGTCTGAGCCGATGGGCATCATCAAGCGCCCCGACGAGATCGCGCTGATGGCCGAATCCGGCCGCCTGCTGGCGGAGGTGTTCGCCGCACTCGACCAGCTGCCGCTGCAGGGCCGAAGCACCATGGAGATCAACGATTTCGTCGAACGCATGATCGTTGATGAGCTGCAGGCGAGGCCGGCCAGCAAGGGCCAGTACGGCTTCCCGTACGTGCTCAACACCTCGATCGACAACGTTGTCTGCCACGGCGTACCCAGCACCACCGACGTGCTGCGCAACGGCCAGATCGTCAACCTCGACATCACCCTGGAGAAGAAGGGCTACATCGCCGACTCCAGCACCACCTATCTGGTCGGTGAGGTCGACTATGCCGCGCGCAGGCTGGTGCAGACCACCTACCAGGCGATGTGGAAAGGCATTGCCGCCGTGCGTCCTGGTGCGCGGCTGGGCGACATCGGCCACGCCATCGCCCGCCACGCGCGCAGCCACGGCTACAGCGTGGTGAAGGAATACTGCGGCCACGGCATCGGCCAGGAGATGCACGAGGAACCGCAGATCCTGCACTACGGCCATCCCAACACCGGCATGGTGCTGGAAGAAGGCATGGTGTTCACCATCGAACCGATGCTCAACCAGGGCAAGCCGGCCATCCGCCAGCAGCCGGACGAATGGCCGGTGTACACCCGCGACGGCAAGCTGTCGGCGCAGTTCGAGCATACGGTGGCGGTCACCCGCACCGGCGTGCGGGTACTGACCCTGCGCCCCGGCGAGACGCCGTTGTGCTCGGTGGATGCCGCCTAGAGTGGCCGTTGCTGCATCCCGGCACCCTCGTGCACGGCGCGCTTCCGTGCCGTCAGCGGTTCGCGTACCCGCTGTGCCACATAGCCGACGCTGGCTGCGAGAATGAAGGTGTAACCAAGGAGTTCGGTGGTCTCCTCGATGGTGTTCTTGAACACGCGGATGTACTGGTCACCCAGCAGTCCGGTCCACAACGACGTCATGCCGATCAGACGCGAATAGAACAGCAGCAGAACCAGGCCGATCGTCATCACGGTACCCGGCCGGGATACGAGAAAACGCACCAGCGCCGGCATGGCCCGGCGCCAGTCGCGGCTGGCCCAGGCCAGTGAACCGATGATCAGCACGGCCACCGGGTACTTCCAGAAGCCGTGTGCGATCAGGTCCAGCGCCTCATCCATTTCACGCAGGAGCATGCAGGCGAACAGCGCGGCCGCCAGAACGGCAAAGGCCCGATCATCGGCACGTCGCAATGCAAGCCGGACGAAGGCAGCCACGCTGGCGACCAGGAAGCCTTCCTGGGTCAGTTCGACCAGCGACCACTCGCCGACTGCATTGCCCAGCCAATGGATGTCGAGCCAGGCCAACGCAGGCGGAAGCGCCATCATCAGGCCGAACAGGAAGGTGCGCCCCAGGTGGGACAGGAGCAGCTGTAGATTGTCTTTCATGCAACACCGATGCCGCGCCGTGGCGGTCGTACAACGAGAACACAGGCGACCGGGGGGCTGCCGAACGACGGCATGCGCGGCGGGGTCGCGACCAGGCGCGCATTATCCGCGCTGTATCCGGCCACGTGAACCGTACCGGTGGAACACACACGCAACACCGGCGTACGTCACGCACTCATGGCGATAAAGGACGCAACAGCAACAACGTCGCAAGGCAGAACATGAAGATCGCCACGCCTGCATCCAGCACACGCCAGGCAACCGGCCTGTGGAACACCGGCTGCAACAGGCGCGCGCCATAGCCCAACGTGCAGAACCAGGCCACACTGGCAATGCAGGCACCGGCGGCGAAGGCCCAGCGCAGATCGCCCGGGTAGCGCGTGGACAGGCTGCCCAGCAGCACCACGGTATCCAGATAGACGTGCGGGTTGAGCAGGGTGAAGGCCAGGCAGGTCAGCAGTACCTGCCGTCCGCTGCCGCCCTGCGCCTCGGCGGCGGCCAGCGCACTGCCACCGCGCCATGCGCGCAGCCCCGCCTGCAGGCCATACCAGAGCAGGAAGCCCGCACCACCGAAGCGCAGCACCTGCAGCAGCAGCGGCCACTGCAGCACCAGCGCGCCCATGCCGCCGACGCCGGCCAGGATCAGCACGATGTCCGCGCCGGCACAGGCCAGCACCACCCTGCCCACATGGCGCTGCTGCAGGCCCTGGCGCAGCACGAAGGCGTTCTGCGCACCGATGGCGATGATCAGGCCGGCACCTGCGAACAGGCCGGCGGCGGTAGCGGCGATCCACATCAGGACAGGCCAGGCAGCGAGAGGACGCGCAGGGTGCGGCCGCTGACCCTGTTTAGACAATCTGATTTTTCTTTATCCTGTGCAGGAAAACTGAAGAGGCACCGGCATGGATCTGGTACATCCGCAACTGGCCGCGTTTGCTGCGGTGCTGGAAGAAGGCAGCTTCGACGCCGCGGCACGCCGCCTGTCGATCAGCCCGTCGGCCCTGTCGCAACGGATCAAGGCGCTGGAGGACAGGCTCGGCCAGGTACTGGTGGTACGTCAGGCACCGTGCCGGCCCACCGCCGCAGGCGAAGCGCTGCTGCGCCGGGTCCGGCCGATGCAGGCGCTGGAGGCCGAGGCATTGGCCGAACTGCTGCCCGAACGCGGCAGCGATGCCGCGCGCACGCCGATCCCGTTGGCGGTCAACGATGACTCGCTCGATACCTGGTTCGTACCGGCCATCGCCGACCTGCACCAGCGCCATGGCTACCTGTTCGACCTGCGCATGGATGACCAGGACCATACCCTGCAGCTGCTGCGCGATGGCAGCGTGCTCGGCGCGGTCACTGCCGAAAGCCAACCGGTGAAGGGCTGCAACGTGCATCCGCTCGGCGCCATGCGCTACCACGCTGTCGCCTCGCCCGGCTTCGCCCGCCAGTACTTCCGCGACGGCATGCAGGCCACGGCCCTGGCGAGCGCACCGATGCTGGTGTTCAACCGCAAGGATGAACTGCAGTGGCGCTTCGTGCGGCGGCTGACCCGCGCGCGACTGCAGCCGCCGCTACACTACCTGCCCTCCTCCACCGGTTTCGTCGAAGCCGCTGCGTGCGGACTCGGCTGGGGCATGGCCCCGGAAACCCTGGTCGCGCCCGCCGTGCGCGCCGGCCGCGTGGTGGTACTGGAACCCCGCCGCTGGCTCGACGTGCCGCTGTACTGGCAGCATGCTGCCGTGCGTTCAAGCACGCTGCAGCACATCACCCAGGCGCTGCGCACTGCAGCCAGCGGCACCCTTCGTTGAGGACAATCCAATGACCGCAGACCCGGGCTTCACGCCGCGCGCACTACCGTTTGCGCACTTCTTCACCATTGGGACGGCATGAGCGTGATCGGCCGACGTACAAGGATGCACTGCGCGAAGGCCGCGCTGGCGCTGGCGCTGACGACCTGCCTGCCACTGGCTGCGCAGGCGCAGACCCTCACCGATGCACCCGCATTGGACTGGGAGCAGGCACGGCAGCGCCTGGAGCAGGTCTCCGATGCACTGGCCGCCGCCGATGCAGCGGTACGCAACAAGCAGGACCTGCAGGACGCCACCCGCCTGCTGCGCCTGCCGGAGATCACCGGCGAAGTGCGCCGCCTGCAGTTCCAGAAGACCCTCACCCTGCCACTGGGTTCGCTGGCACCGGTGGCCGAGGCCTATGGCATCGACTCACCGCTGTCATTCACCGAACGCGACTGGCGTACCCGGCCCGTGGTTACCGCGGTGCTGCCGTTGTACACCGGCGGCGTGATTCCGGCCGCGCAACGCGCGGCCAGCGCCGCCCACGAACAGGCCAGTGCCGAACGCGAAGCACAACGCCAATCGCTGACCGTGCAGCTGGCCCAGGCCTATTTCGGCCAGCGCCTGGCCGAGCAGGCAGTGGATGTGCGCCGCGACGTACGCGATGGCCTCAACCGCCACCTGTCCGACGCGGAGAAGCTGGAACGCGAGGGCTTCGCCACCCGCGCCCAGCGCCTGCAGGCCACCGTGGCCCGCGACAAGGCCGAGCGCGAATACCAGAAAACGGTGAACGACCTGGCCACGCTGAAGGCGGCGCTGGCCACGCTGCTGCGCAGTGGTGGCGAGGTACAGCCGGTGTCGCCGCTGTTCGTGCAGCGCGTGCCATTGGAACCGGTCGCCAGCTTCGAGCGCACTGCGCAGGCGCGCCAGCCGCAGATCGCACGCCTGCGGGCGATGGTGGCGCAGGCCGAACAGGGCGTGCGCGTGCAGCAGGCCAAGCTGAAGCCGCAGATCTTCGCCTTCGGCCAGTACGACTTCCGCCGCCGCGATGAGATGCTGACCGATCCGGACTGGGCGTTCGGCATCGGCCTGAAGTACACCTTCCTGTCGCCGAACTCGCGGCCGGCGCAGATCAGCGCCGCGCGTGCGCAGCAGGACCAGGCTGAAGCGGGCCTGCGCGAGGCCGAGAACCAGGTCGCACTGGGCGTGCGCAAGGCCTGGAACGAGCTGGAAACCGCGCGCCAGCAGTACGTGCTGCTCGACAGCAGCATTGCCCAGGCACAGGAAAACCTGCGCCTGCAGGAGCTGGCGTTCCGCGAAGGCCAGGCCACCTCGCTGGATGTGATCGACGCGCGGCTCGGCCTCGGCGGCGCCCGTGTCGAGCGCGCACAGGCCGCCTACCAATACGATATTGCGCTGGCACAGTTGCTGGAGGTCAGTGGACAGATGGACCGTTTCGAAGAGTTCCGGCGGCGTGCGGACGAGGTGATCGACCATGAGTGATGTGCTGCACGACGATGCGACGACGCCCCCGGGCAAGCGCCGGTTGGGGCCGATCCTGATAGTGGTGCTGCTGGTCGTGGTGGTGCTCGGCCTGTGGCTGGCCTGGCGCAGCCCGGCCGACCAGATTCAGGGCATGGCCGATGCGGACACGATCAACGTGGCCGCCAAGATCACCGCGCGCGTGGCCGAGCTGAAGGTGCGCGAGGGCGACCGCGTGCAGCCCGGGCAGGTGCTGTTCCTGCTCGACAGCCCCGAAGTGGCCGCCAAGGAACAGCAGGCGCACGGCGCATTGGCCGCCGCACAGGCGGTGGCCGACAAGGCCGACGAAGGTGCGCGCAGCGAAGACATCCGCGCCGCTGAAGCGAACTGGAAGCGGGCTGAAGCCGGTGCGACGCTGGCTGAAGCCACCTACCAGCGCGTGCAGAACCTGTTCAACGAAGGGGTGATGACCCGGCAGAAGCGCGATGAAGCGCATGCCCAGGCCACCAGTTCGCGCGAACTGGCGCGTGCCGCCCGCGCGCAGTACGACATGGCCTTGGCCGGCGCACGCGAGCAGGACAAGCGTGCCGCGCAGGGCCAGGTGCAGCAGGCACAGGGCGCGGTGGCCGAAGTCAACGCCGCGCGTGTCGAAGTGGAAGGGCGCGCGCCGGTGGCCGGCGAGATCAACAAGCGCATGGCCGACCCGGGTGAACTGGTGCCGGCCGGCTACCCGGTGTTCACCCTGGTCGACATCGACCGCATGTGGGTGGCGATGAACCTGCGCGAATCGCAGATGCAGGGCCTGAAGGTCGGCAGCAAGCTGCAGGGCAGCGTGCCGGCGCTTGGCCAGGACGGCGAGTTCGAGGTCTATTTCATCAATCCGGCCGGTGACTATGCGACCTGGCGGACCACCCGCCAGTCGTCCGGCTACGACGTCCGCAGCTTCGAGGTGCGGGTGCGCCCGGTACGCCGCATCGAGGGCTTCCGCCCCGGCATGAGCGTGCTGTTCGCATGGCCCCAGCACTGAGCCCCGACAGCAGCAGCTTCGCCGCCAGCTGGCGGCGCGAGCTGCGGTCGCTGCGCGGCAACCGCGCCGACCTGCTGCTGGTCACCCTGCTGCCGCTGCTGATGCTGGCCGTGATGGCGTGGATGTTCACGCCCTCGGTGATGCGCGACATCCCGATCGCCGTGGTCGACCTCGACCACAGCAGCGACAGCCGCCTGCTGCTGCGCATGCTCGATGCCAGCCCCGGCGTGCGCATCGCCAGCCAGCCTGCGGACATGCAAGATGCACGTTCGCAGCTGCGTCGGCTGGATGTGTTCGCCATCGTACTGGTGCCGCGCGATGTCACCCGGCAGGCGTTGCGTGGGCGCCAGGGCACGGTGTTCGCCTATTACAACGCCACCTACATGACCACCGGCCAGTCCGCGGCGCGCGATATCGGCGACGCGGTCTCGGCCTGGAACGCACGCCTGCTGCGCGAGCGCATCGGCCTGCAGGTCGGCCCGGGCAAGCTGCGTGCGGCACCGATCGCGGTGCAGTCGGACATCCTGTACAACCCGGCGCGCAGCTACGAGCTGTTCCTGCTGCCGCTGATCTTCCCGGCGGTGTTGTCGCTGGTGCTGGCACTTGCGGTGGCCGGCAGCCTCGGCCGCGAGATTCGCGACGGCAGCCTGCCCGCCTGGCTCGGCCGCACACCGTGGCCGGCGATTGCCGGCAAGATCGCGCCGTACGTCCTGCTGTTCTCGCTGTATGGCGCGCTCGGCATCGGCTACCTGGCCTGGCTGCGCGGTGATGGTGTGGCCGGCAGCGTGCTCCTGCTGCTGCTCGCTCAACCCCTGTTCTATCTGGCTACTGCGGCCTACGCGTTGTTCTTCGTCGGCGTCACCCGCGACATGGGTACCGCGCTGTCCGCGGTCGGCCTCAGCATCGGTACTGCACTGGCGTTCTCCAGCGCCACCTTCCCGGTGCTGGATGGCCCCCTGTTCACCCGCATCTGGCATCAGCTGCTGCCGCTCAGCGCCTATATCAAGCTGCAGACCCAGCAACAGTTCATCGGTTCGCCGCTGCAGGTTTCGGTATGGCCGCTGGCCACGTTGCTGCTGATGTCAGTGGTGGCTGGCGGCATCGGTGGGCTGCGCCTGATTGCCTTCGCGCGCACGCCCGAAGCCGCACAACCGGCAGGAGCCGACGCATGAGCGCACTGTGGCGCAGTCTGCGGCAGACCCTGATGGCGGTGCTGTGCGACCGCTATGCGATCGTGGTGATGGTCGGCGCGGTGATCCTGTACTCGTTCTTCTACCCGGCCGCGTATCGCCACCAGGTGGCCGGCAACCTGCCGGTACTGGTGGTGGACGAAGACCACAGCGCGACCAGCCGCGAGCTGCTGCGGAAGCTCGACGCGTTGCGGGTCGCACGCGTGGTCGGGCAGCCTGCGGACATCGACAGCGCGCGCCAGCAGCTGGAAGCCGGCCACGCCGAAGGCATCGTGCTGATCCCGGCCAACCTGGAGCGCGACATCCTGCGCGGCCATCCGGCCAAGCTGGTGCTGCTCGGCAACGGCGCCTACCTGGGCCGTGCCAGTTGGGTGCTGGGCAGCGTGGCCGATGCACTGGGCGCGTTCGGACGTGATGCCGTGGTCGGCCAGGCCGCCTTCATGGGCGCACCGCAGGCACCACCGGTCACGCTGGTGCAGCGCCCGCTGTACAACACCCAGGAAGGCTATGGCAGCGCCATCGTGCCCGGCGTGGCCGAGCTGATCGTGCACCAGACCCTGCTGATGGGCATCGGCGTCCTGCTCGGTGGCCGTCGTCTCGCACTCGGCCGGCGCCTGCGCTTCGACCTGCCGACGCTGGCCGGCATGGCACTGGGCTTCGCCCTGATCGGCCTGTTCGGCCTGTTCTACTACGCCGGCTTCACCGCCTGGGTGCAGGACTATCCGCGCGGCGGCAACCCATTGGGCCAGCTGCTCGGCGGCACCTTGTTCATCGCCGCCACGGTGGCGTTCGGCCTGTTCGTCGGCAGCTTCTTCCGCACCCGCGAACGCGCCTTCCAGTGCATCATCGCCACCTCGATCCCGCTGTTCTTCCTGGCCAACCTGTCGTGGCCGGCAGTGATGACGCCACAACCGCTGGTCTGGCTGGCGCAGCTTCTGCCGACCACCTCGGGCATCAACCTGATGGTGCGCCTGAACCAGATGGACGCCCGCCTGACCGAAGTCAGCCACGAACTGATCACCCTCACCGCCCTGCTGCTGCTCTACGGCAGCCTCGCCACCTGGCGCCTCCTCGCAAAAAAGGGGACGGAGGGGATTAAGTCGTAAGCGGCCGGTTTGGGGAATTACGACTTAATCCCCTCCGTCCCCTTTTCCTGCAACGAAGAACGCCGGCGCGAGGCCGGCGTTCGGATACTGCATCGTGGAAGGGCCAACCAGGTCGGTCAATCAGCGGTAGACGCGTTCGCAGCGACGTTCCACCACGCGGTCGCCGTTCTTCTGCTGGCTGTTGCCCTGGATCTGGCGACCGGCCGCACCACCTGCAACGGCGCCTGCCACGGTGGCCAGCTTCTTGCCGTTGCCGCCACCTACCTGGTTGCCGAGCAGGCCGCCGATCACCGCGCCGGTAGCGGTACCCGTGATGCGGTTCGGATCGCGCGAGTTGCGCTGCACTTCCACGTTCTTGCAGACCACGCGGCTGCCGTCGTTGAACTTGCGTCCCTCATCGCGCGGGCCATAGGTCTGCGCGCCGGCCACCGACGAAGCTGCCAGCAGGGTGCCCAGCACAAGCAATCGGGTCGAGGTCTTCATGGCCATCTCCTGAGTTCCGGTATGGCGCCAGTGTCCTCCCGCGGTTGGCAACCGGAAGTGAAATGCGCGTGTCCGCCACTTCATCGGCCATCGCACGTTCAGGAAGAAAATCCGCGCCCATCGCGACCAGCCGTCGCGATGGGCGCCGTCTCCCTGCCGGCCTTGCTCTCTTCTAGAACTCTTCCCAACCACCCGCATTGGCGGCCAGCGTCGGCTCGATCCGCGGCGACAGCACCGCGGGCCGGCGCACCGGCGCAACCGATGCCGCCACGGCTGCCAGCGCCGGGCGCACCGCGGCGGCAGCGGTCACCGCCCCCGTGCGGAACACCGAAACCGCCTCGGCCAGCAGGTTGGCCTGCTCCTCCATCGAGCGTGCCGCCGCACTGGCCTCTTCTACAAGCGCCGCATTCTGCTGCGTGGTCTCATCCATCTGCACCACCGCCTGGTTGACCTGTTCGATGCCCGAGCTCTGCTCCTGGGAGGCAGCAGAGATATCGGCCATGATGTCGGTCACGCGCTGCACCGAGGCCACGATCTCGCCCATCGTGGTGCCCGCCTGGCGGACCAGCGCCGAGCCGTCGGCGACCTTGCCGACCGAATCCTCGATCAGCCCCTTGATCTCCTTGGCCGCCCCCGCCGAGCGCTGCGCCAGCGTACGCACTTCGCTGGCCACCACTGCAAAGCCCCTGCCCTGCTCGCCGGCACGCGCAGCTTCGACCGCCGCGTTCAGCGCGAGGATATTGGTCTGGAAGGCGATGCCGTCGATGACGCTGATGATCTCGGCGATTTTCTTCGACGATGCCTCGATGGCCGACATCGTGGTGACCACCTGGCCCACCACTTCACCGCCCTGGGAGGCAACACCATGCGCGCCGATGGCCAATTGGTTGGCCTGCCGTGCATGCTCGGCATTCTGCTTCACGGTGGAGGTCAGTTCCTCCATCGATGCTGCCGTTTCTTCCAGGTTTGCCGCCTGCTGTTCGGTACGCCGCGACAGGTCGGTGTTGCCCGAAGCGATTTCACCTGCGGCCAGATTGATGCTGGAGGCGCTGGACTGGATGCGGCCGACGATCTGCTTGAGCTGGTCGACGGTGGCATTGCAGTCATCACGCATGCGCGCGAACACGCCATGGAAATCACCCTGCATGCGCACGGTCAGGTCGCCGCGCGAGATGGCCTGCAGCAGGGTCGAGACCTGCACCAGGTTCTCGTCGGTGGTCTGCATCAGGCGATTGAGCCCAGCCACCATGTCGCGGAAATCATAGGCGAAGCGATCTTCGTCGCCGCGCAGGCTGAAGTCGCCTGCCGCAGCCGCTGTCGCCAACCGGCGGATCTCGCTGTTGATCGCCGACAGGCTGGACTTGGTTTCGTCCATCGCCTGGGTGACCGCCGCCTTCTCGCCGGGCAGCGGGTCCATGTCCACCGACAGATCGCCGCGTGCGTAGTGTTTCATCACCTCGATCAGCCGGTTCTGTACCTGCACGTGCGATCCAACCAGCGCATTGGTCTCATGCACCATGCGCCCGTAGTCACCGGGGAACGCGCTCTCGTCCATGCGGTAGCTGAGGCTGCCGGCATCGTGCTGGCGGGCCAGCTCCCCCTGTGCCGCCATCACCGACTGCAGCTGTGCCTGCATGCGCTGCATCGACTTCAGCAGCTGGGTCACCTCATCGTTGCCGGTGGCGTCGATGCTGCTGTCCAGGCGGCCACTGGCGATGCCGTCGGCCAGCTTCACCGCTCCTTCCAGCGGGCGGGTCAGGCTGCGGGTGATCGCCCAGGCCGCCAACGTCCCCAGCAACAGGCTCAGTGCCCCGAACGCGATCGACAGCGTGCCGGTCCACGATTCGGTTGCGCGGTACTCTTCGCGGCTGCGTTCGGTCAGTGCTTCCTGGTGGCGCAGCAGGGCCGAAATGGATTCATTCCAGGCCGTTGCCAATCCGTGCTCGGCCAGCAGCTCCTTCGCTGCACCATCGAAATCCCCCGCCTTCATGCGCTCATGCAATTGCTGGGTTGATGCATCGGTGGCCTTGCGGGCCGCCTCGATGCGCGCGACCAGGGTATCGCCGGTAGCGTCACGCGGAATCTTGATGTACTTGGCCCAGATACCGTCATAGGTCCGCGACAACTCCTGGGCACGCTGGTAATCCTTGTCGAACTCGTCACCCCGCTTGATCACCATCAGGCGACGATGCATCAGCACCGCGTTGTTGGTATCAAGCATGTCATTCAACAGGCGCATCTTCACCATGTTGACGTCCACCACTTTCTCGAACTGGGCGGATTTCAGCTGATTCCCATACAGCACCAGGCCGACGATGGCCATGATGAACAGCAGCAGCAGACCGAAGCCGGCGCCAAGCCGGGATCCCACACGGAGATTACGTAAGGCAAGCATCTCAATTCCCTTGATCGTGGCCGTACGTTCGATGGCGGCGCAGCGGAGGAAAACTTTACGGGACTTTATATATGGACCGATCCAAATATATGGAACTGTGCAGGCAGTCAGAAAATGCAGCGGCCAATAATGGCGCCATATCCTTATCGAATACCGCTGACACGCCAGCGCCCGATGAAAATCATGCAGGATTAACACCATAATAACGCCACCCCATCCAGGGCGGCCCGGATTATCTGCGCCGGTTACAACCGTCGCCCCGGAGGGCTACAGTCTGCAGATGACACGGATCCTGCACATCGAAGGCGCGTCCATCAACGACATCGCCAGCCTCTACGTGGAAATCAATCGTGTATTCATGGCCGACGAAGACTGGCAGCTGGGCGCAAGCCTGGACGCGCTTGATGACCTGCTGCACGGGGGCTACGGCGCGCTCGCCGGTCATGCCACCGCCACGGTGGTGTGGCGCGACATCGCCCACAGCCGCGAGGCACTGGGCCGCGAGACGACGCGCGCCTGGCTGCAGTCGAAACTCGATCAGGGCGGCAGGTTCAACGGTCCGGCCATCCACGCTCAGTTGATGGCACTGTCGCTTGGCCAGGGACAGACCTACTTCGAGATCGTCATGGAGATCTTCGGCAGCCATCCGCAGATCACCCTGGTGCCAGGCTGAGCACTCTGCAGCAACCAGCCCCCATCAGCTCAAAGCTTGGCCAGGGCCTCGCCCAGCCGGCGTGGGAACGCCACTTCGCTGGCCAGGTGCCATGCGCGTGCATTGGCGCCCAGCCGGGTCCACTCGGCCTCATCCATCGCCAGCGCACGCTCGACGGCCTGTTCCAGTGCCTTCTCATCCACATGCCAGGTCCTGGACAGATGGCAGGGCTCGCCCTCGTGCGCGGCAACCAGGATGCCGCGGCTGTCGTCGATCATCTGGTTCATCGGCGCGCCATCGCAGGTGATCACCACCGCCCCGCAGCTCATCGCTTCCACCAGGTAATGGCCCCAGCCTTCGGTCTGCGACAGGCACAGGTGGAACGCATGTTCGTTCTGCAGGCGCTGCACCTCCTGGTCGGGCAGGCGCTCGCGGACGATCCGCAGGTTCGCGGCCCCGCCCTCATCTTCGTCCGAAGGGCCGCCGCGCAGGATGGTCAGCAAGGGCCACTCCGGATGGCGCTTCCAGACCTCGACCAGCGTTGCCGTGCCCTTCATGCGACTGGTACCAGCTGCATGCAGGAAGCTGCGCGGTCTGCGCGGCACCGCCGGGTCGTAGCGGTCACGGCTGCAGAAACCGACTTCCAGCGCGCGCATGCCCAGCGCATTGAAGATGCGCGTAGCGTCTTCGGTCTTGGTCAACAACGCATCGAACCGCGGCAGGATCCGCAGGCTGCGTGCGGACACCCATTCCGGATTCGGAATCAACAGATTGACCTCGGCCAGTCCGAAGCTTGCCGGCCGGACATGCTCCAGCGAGATGTTGATGTCGAACCGGGCCGGCGTGCGCCCCAGGCTCAGCCACGAGGCCAGCAGCCTGCGCAGGCGCATCCCGCGGAGCTTCCAGGCCCCCCCATTGCGCACCGCGTCCAGACGGCTGACCGTCACCGTATGCCCGAGCTGCTGCAACGAGCGCTCGATCACCTGGATGTCATGGGACAGGCCACGCTGGTTGTCGGCGGCCAGCAGGTGGATATGCGCCATCAGGAGGGACTCCCTGGCCGGCGCAGGTCGCGCGCAGGCAAGGCGGTCGCCAGCATGAAGCCCAGCACCAGGTAGAAATAGAACGAATGCGGCATCGCCCGGTAGAACACGTTGTCCGTGAACGCCGACAGCGCATAGACGATGACCACGGCAAGTCCGGCGGTGGCGATCATCGCGGTGATGTCGTCGGCGTGGCCGAGGCGCCGCACGAAATGAATGCCGGGCAGGATGAAGACCAGCAGCATGATCAGCAGCAACGGCACGCCACCGGTCACCGCCGCTTCCAGGTACTCGTTGTGCGGGTGGTTGTAGCGGAAGATCGACTCGGACACCTCGCCGCGGGCGATGCCCTCACGTGCATAGGTACCGAACTGGTTCAGGCCCACCCCCGCCACGGGATGCTCGGCGAAGGCGTCGACCGCCACGCCCCACATGGCGATGCGCTCACGGACCGAGCCGACCTCGTTTTCCTGGTTGAAACCGGAGATCTCGCCACTGACCTCACCGAAGCGCTGGATCACCTCATGGTTCAGCACCGAGGTGGCACCGACCACGCCAATGACCAGGGCACCGACGAAGACCAGTGCCCCCCGCCAGCGCCGGGTGCGCCGGACGTGCACCGCAATCACCATCAGCATGGCGGGAATGAACGCCAGGATCGGTCCGCGGCTCTGCGCCAGGATCGAACCGTAGACGCCGACGGCGATGGCCACGCCGTGCAGCCAGCGTTCGGCCGGATGCACATTGGGCTGGATCAACCGGATGACCGAGAACAACGCCATGCACAGCGTCACCATGGTGAACTCGATGGCCGTCCATTCGCCGCCACTGAAACCGTGCGCGCGTTCAAGGCCCATCACGTGGTGCTGCACGATGCACGACCCGCCAAAGACCAGGGTGGACACGGCGAAGATCTTCCAGATCAGGCGCCAGTCCAGCGCAGTGGCGAACACGGCAGCGGTACCCAGGTAGAGCAGTGTCTGCGCCGGCAGATCCAGCTCGTTCCAGCGCAGCCCGTGCCAGAGGATGCTGTAGAAGGCATAGGCCAGGCGCAGGAAGCAGACGATCACGATGAACCGGGCGATGCGGTAGCGCAGGCGGACATCGGGCTGGCGGCGGATCAGAACCACGCCGGTGACCAGCAGGGCCAGCAGCAGCACCGCCTTCAGCAAGGTGTAGGGTGCGGAGCCGGCAAGCGGAACGATGGCGACCAGGATGCTCAGCAGGACGGTACGCCAGGTGTAACGAGGTTCGGCGGCCATGCAGGCTGCAGTCATGCTTGTTCTTTCCATCAACGCCCGCCCGGGGGATAAGTCGCCCCGGTTTCCATGGAGGCCGCTTGGCGGAAATCGCCGGGGCTGACACTACCGTGGGCCCCTGGGGAAATCAACCAAAGTGCCGGCGCAGGGGCGCAGGCGTTGGCACACGGACAGCCCCCGGGCCCAGCGCGGGGGCCGCGGATCATCGACCGCCCCAGGTCGCTACACTAATGTCCTCTCCGGCCATGCCTGCGCATGGCCACGCCCCGACGCCCTGCCCAAGACGCGAAACGCCCCAAGTGACTGATACAAAAGACAACACCAGCAACGCCAAGGCGTCCAAGGAACACACCCCGCTGATGAAGCAGTTCTTCGCGGCCAAGTCCGATTACCCGGACCTGCTGCTGTTCTTCCGCATGGGTGACTTCTACGAACTGTTCTATGACGACGCCCGCAAGGCGGCGCGCCTGCTCGACATCACCCTGACCCAGCGCGGCAGCTCCGGCGGCGCACCGATCCCGATGGCCGGCGTGCCGGTACATGCCTATGAAGGCTACCTGGCACGGCTGGTGGCGCTGGGCGAGTCGGTGGCGATCTGCGAGCAGATCGGCGACCCGGCGCTGGCCAAGGGCCTGGTCGAGCGCAAGGTGGTGCGCATCGTCACCCCCGGCACGGTCACCGACGAGGCGCTGCTGGATGAACGCCGCGACACCCTGCTGATGGCCCTGTCGCGCAGCAAGCAGGGCTACGGCCTGGCCTGGGCCGACCTGGCCGGCGGCCGCTTCCTGGTCAACGAGGTGGAAACCGACGACGCGCTGGAAGCCGAACTGGCGCGGCTGGAGCCGGCCGAGCTGCTGGTGCCCGACGAGGAGAACTGGCCGGAGTTCCTGCGCCAGCGCACCGGCGTGCGTCGCCGCGCGCCGTGGCTGTTCGATGCCGACAGCGGCCGCCGCCAGCTGCTGAATTTCTTCAAGCTGCATGACCTGAGCGGCTTCGGCATCGACGACAAGCCGCGCGCCACCGCTGCGGCCGGTGCCCTGCTTGGCTATGTCGAGGAAACCCAGAAGCAGCGCCTGCCGCACCTGACCTCGATCGCGATGGAAACCGCCGGCGAGGCGATCGCGATGAACGCCGCTACCCGCCGCCATCTGGAACTGGATACGCGTGTTGATGGCGACACCCGCAATACGCTGCTGGGTGTGCTCGACAGCACGGTTACGCCGATGGGGGGGCGCCTGCTGCGGCGCTGGCTGCACCGCCCGCTGCGCCTGCGCGAGGTGCTCGTACAGCGCCACCATGCGGTGGAAACCCTGATCGATCGCGGCAGCGATGCGGACATCCGCGAGCAGTTCCGCCGCCTCGGTGACCTGGAACGCATCCTCACCCGTGTCGCGCTGCGTTCGGCGCGGCCGCGCGATTTCTCCACCCTGCGCGACGGCCTGGGCCTGCTGCCGGCGGTGCGCGAGGTGCTGGCACCACTGGATTCGCCGCGCCTGCAGACGCTGCACGCCGCGCTGGGCGAACACGACGAGTGCGCGCAGCTGCTGGCCAGCGCCATCGCCGAAATGCCGCCGCTGAAACTGAGCGACGGCGGTGTGCTGGCCGATGGCTTCGATGAAGAGCTGGACGAACTGCGCCGCCTGTCCACCCACGCCGACCAGTTCCTGGTCGACCTGGAACAGCGCGAGCGCGAAAGCAGCGGCATTCCCACCCTGAAGGTGGGCTACAACCGCGTGCACGGCTACTACATCGAGATCAGCAAGGGCCAGTCCGACCGCGCGCCGGTGCACTACACCCGCCGCCAGACGCTGACCAATGCCGAGCGCTACATCACCGAAGAACTGAAGGCGTTCGAAGACAAGGTGCTGTCCGCGCGTGACCGCTCGCTGTCGCGCGAGAGGTACCTGTACGAGCAGCTGCTGGACACCCTCGGCGGCCAACTGGAACCGCTGAAGCAATGCGCCGCCGCGCTGAGCGAACTGGACGTACTGGCGGCCTTCGCCGAACGCGCGCAGGCGCTGGACTGGGCGCGCCCGGAGCTGCAGGCCGAGCCGTGCCTGAAGATCGAGCGTGGCCGCCACCCGGTGGTCGAGGCGGTGCGCGAGCAGCCGTTCGAACCCAATGATCTGGATCTGCATCCGGACCGTCGCATGCTGGTCATCACCGGCCCGAACATGGGCGGTAAATCGACCTACATGCGGCAGAACGCGCTGATCGTACTGCTGGCCCACATCGGCAGCTTCGTGCCGGCCAGCCGTGCGCTGATCGGCCCGATCGACCGCATCCTGACCCGCATCGGCGCCGGTGACGACCTCGCCCGCGGGCAGTCGACCTTCATGGTCGAGATGGCCGAGACCAGCTACATCCTGCATCACGCCACCGCCCATTCGCTGGTGCTGATGGACGAGATCGGCCGCGGCACGTCCACCTACGATGGCCTGGCGCTGGCCGACGCGGTGGCCCGCCACCTGGCCTACCAGAACCGCTGCTACACGCTGTTCGCCACCCACTACTTCGAGCTGACCGCGCTGGCCGACGAGCAGCACGAGGGTGGCCGCAGCGGCATCGCCAACGTGCACCTGGATGCCGTCGAGCACGGTGAGGCGCTGGTGTTCATGCACGCGGTAAAGGATGGCCCGGCGAACCGCAGCTTCGGCCTGCAGGTGGCGGCACTGGCCGGCCTGCCGCGCGCCACCGTGGCACAGGCACGGCGTCGCCTGGCCGAGCTGGAACAGCGCGGTGGTGAAAGCCATGCCGCCGAGTTGGCGCCGCAGGCGTTGGATGCGCCGCAGCAGTTCGGCCTGTTCGCAGCACCGTCGAGCAAGGCGCAGGACGCGCTGGCGGCGATCGACCCGGACGAACTGACGCCGAAGCAGGCGCTGGAAGCCCTGTACCGGTTGAAGGCACTGCTGTAGCCGCAGCGCACGCCCATGGCCTCCCGCTCGCCTTGCGGGAGGCCTGTTGAAAGACTGTGCAAATCCGATTCTGCGTTTCAATTGACAGAATCTATCAACCTGAATGGATCATTCGATTATTCATTTCATCTGGCCATAGCTAAAGTCGAGTGAAGATGTTTCTCCCACGTCTTCACCGCCACCAGGAGCCAGCCGATGAGCCAGTCCGACAACAACAACGCCAAGTGCCCGTATCACACCGCCCCGTCGCCGGAGCAGGGCGCCGAGCAGCAGCGCGAGCTGAGCACCACGCCCAAGCAGAAGCACGGCGATGATCCGGTCACGCCGATGACCACGGCCTTCGGCGCACCGGTGGTGGACAACCAGAACAGCAAGACCGCCGGCCCGCGTGGCCCGCTGCTGATGGAAGACGTGTGGCTGCTGGAAAAGCTGGCCAACCTCAACCGCGAGATCATTCCCGAGCGCCGCATGCACGCCAAGGGCTCGGGCGCGTTCGGTACCTTCACCGTCACCCACGACATCAGCAAGTACACCCGCGCCAAGCTGTTCGAGAAGGTCGGCAAGCAGACCGAGATGTTCGCCCGCTTCACCACGGTGGCCGGCGAGCGTGGCGCCGCCGACGCCGAACGTGACATCCGCGGCTTCGCGCTGAAGTTCTACACCGAAGAAGGCAACTGGGACCTGGTCGGCAACAACACCCCGGTGTTCTTCCTGCGCGACCCGCGCAAGTTCGCCGACCTCAACAAGGCCGTGAAGCGCGACCCGCACACCAACCTGCGCAGCGCGCGCAACAACTGGGACTTCTGGACGCTGCTGCCCGAAGCCCTGCTGCAGGTGACCGTGGTGATGAGCGACCGCGGCATTCCGCGCAGCTTCCGCCACATGCACGGTTTCGGCTCGCACACCTACAGCTTCACCAACGCCGACAGCGAACGCTTCTGGGTGAAGTTCCACTTCGTCAGCCAGCAGGGCATCGAATCGCTGACCGACGCGCAAGCGCAGATCCTGGTCGGCCATGACCGCGAAAGCCACGGCCGCGACCTGTTCGCCGCGATCGAGAAGGGCGACTTCCCGAAGTGGAAGCTGTTCATCCAGGTCATGCCGGAGCTGGACGCGGAAACCTACCGCGTGCATCCGTTCGACCTGACCAAGGTGTGGCCGAAGAGCGACTACCCGCTGATCGAAGTGGGCCAGTTCGAACTGAACCGCAACCCGGTCAACTGGTACCAGGACGTGGAGCAGTCGGCGTTCGCACCGAGCAACCTGGTGCCGGGCATCGGCCCGTCGCCGGACAAGATGCTGCAGGCGCGCCTGTTCGCCTATTCCGATGCGCAGCGCTACCGCCTGGGCGTGAACCATCACCAGATTCCGGTGAACGCAGCGCGCTGCCCGGTGCACAGCAACCACCGCGACGGTGCGATGCGCGTGGACGGCAACTACGGCGGTCTGCCGCACTACGAACCGAACAGCTACGGCCAGTGGCAGGAACAGCCGCAGTACCGCGAACCGCCGATGAAGATCCGCGGCGACGCCGACTTCTGGAATTTCCGTGAGGACGACGCCGACTACTTCAGCCAGCCCGGTGCGCTGTTCCGCAGCTACAACCAGGCACAGAAGGACCGCCTGTTCGCCAACACCGCCCGCGCCCTGGGCGATGCGCCGGACTTCATCAAGCAGCGCCACATCGACAACTGCAGCAAGGCCGACCCGGCCTACGGTGCCGGTGTTGCCGCGGCGCTGAAGGCGCTGGCCAGCCAGCCGTCGGATCCGTTCAAGCCGGCGCAGCCGGAAGCGGACTTCCCCACCGCCACCCCGGGCGCTGAAGACATCGAGCTCTGATCGCCCTTCCCCGTGAACGGCACGCCGCCTCCCCGTGAGGCGGCGTCGCCGTTTTAACGGTCCGCGTCGTACCTTCTGCACGCCCAACCCCAATCAAGGATTCCGCAGATGAGCCTGACCGATGAACTTCTCGCCAAATTGCAGGGCGCCCCGCTGCAGCAGGTGTCGCAGCAGCTCGGCATCAGCGATACCCAGGCTTCCGGCGCGATCAGTGCCGCGCTGCCGGTGCTGATGGGCGCGCTGGGCAACAACGCCTCGCAGCCGCAGGGCGCGCAGGCCCTGCTCGGCGCCTTGCAGAACAACCACAGCGGCCTGGACCTGGGCAGCGTGCTCGGCTCGGTACTGGGTGGTGGTGGCGGTGGTGCCGCCAGCGACGGTGCCGGCATCCTCGGCCACATCTTCGGCGGCAGCCAGCAGAAGGTGGAGACCGGCCTGGCCCAGGCCACCCAGCTCGACAGCGGCCGCACCAGCCAGCTGCTGCAGATTCTTGCCCCGATCGTGATGGCCTTCCTCGCCCAGCGTCTCGGCGGCGGCCAGGCCGATGCCGGCTCGCTCAGCCAGGCCCTGGGCCAGGAAAAGCAGCAGGTGCAGCAACAGGGCGGTCTTGCCGGTGGCCTGCTCGGCAGCCTGCTGGACCAGGATGGTGATGGTCAGCTGGGCGTGGGCGATCTGCTCAAGCTGGGCGGCAATCTGCTCGGCGGCAAGCGCTGAGGGAAAGCCTGGCCGGACATGGGCCGGCGCTACCGGCATCGCCATGGGTAGCTCCGGGCCATGCCCGGCGGCTTACCGGTTGCCCGCCTTCAAACGCTGCAGGATCGGTGCGAACAGGGGCGCCTGCATCGAACGCGGCGGCTCGACATGGCCGCCCTTTTCCTGCGCCTGCCAGTACGACCACGGCAGCGGCTTGTCGCCCAGTTCGTAGTCCATGCCGTCCCAGCCATCCTCGCGGAAGGCGTAGAAGGCCCAGTGCACCTTGTCCTGCTCCAGCACCTGCAGCACATCCTGCAGGTAGCGGCTGCAGTCCGGCCACCGCCGCATGCAGCCGAATTCGGCCACCACCATGCGGTTGGCACCGACGCCATGCGAGGCGGCCCACGTCATCGGCTGCTGCAGGTAACGGCGTACACGCGCCGCATCCCAATGCTCGCTGCCTGCACCGAACGGCACCTGCGCCGGATAGCGCCAGGGTTTGGCACGCGTCTGGTTCGGTGCACTGGTTGCTGCATACGGCTCGTACATGTGCACGCTGTACAGCAGCTTCGAATCCGCCAGCGGTGCCGGCCAGTAGTTGAAACCGTCGGCGGCGGCATACCAGCCCGCATCCAGCATCAGCGGCATCGCGGTGTCGACCTCGCGGATGCTGGCGATCAGTTCCGAGTAGAAGCGGCGCAGATCGCGTGGGCCGTCCTGCACACCGGCATACCACCGCTGCATCGCCTCAGTGGACGCATGCTCGGCCAGGCCTGCACCGTACTCGGGCACCGGCTCATTGATGAGGTTGTAGGCGGCCAAGGCAGGATGACCCTTCAGCGCCGTGGCCAGGTCATGCCAGAAGCGACGGGCCGGCACATGGTTGTCGAAGGACTGCCACAGGCGCTGGTCGACCACATCGCCGTTGTGCTGCTTCCAGCGCAGCAACGGCAGCGACAGCGGCGTCAGCACCACTTTCAGTCCGGCCGCATCGGCGTCATCCAGCACCCGCCGCAGCGTGGCCAGGTCGGCCGGAACCAGTCCGCGATAGTCATCGGCGTTGCCGATCAGGAAGTCACGACCGCCCTGCCCCTTCCACTTGTCCGGCACCAGCCGCACCCAGGTCGCACCGGTCGCACGCAGCGCCTCGAAGTATTTCCGGTCCGGAGGCGACATGTTCATGCTGTTGCCACCGCGTTGCGGAACGTCCCAGAAGGTGATGTCGGCAGCGTGCAGTGGCGCAGCAGCAAGCAGGGACAGGCATAACAGCAGACGACGCATGGGCAGGCCTTCGATAGGTGAAAAACCAGCCTGCCCAGCGCAATCCGAACGTACCGTGACCGGCGCCTTGTTTCGCACCGCGATAGGAACAATCCGTTGGAATCAGGATTTCGCTAGAGCGCGTCGATGTCACCCAAGGCCCGGATCAAACGCCGCGCGCGCTTGTCCGGCTTGTGTTCCGGCGGCTGGAAACCATCGCGTGCCGCGATGCGCAGTGCACGCTGTTCGGCACGGCGCGCCTTCGAAGCCTCGCTCTCGGCGTACAGCTGCTGTGCCGTTGGCGCCGGCCCGCGCTGGTCGCTCAGGCCCAGCACCTGGATCTCGAAATGCTCCTCGCCGCGGTCGACCTGCAGCTGCTCACCCACGCGCACCGCGCGCGAGGACTTCGGGCGCTGCCCGGCCACGCTGACCTTGCCGGTCTCGATGGCCTGCTTGGCCAGGCTGCGGGTCTTGAAGAAACGGGCCGCCCACAACCAGATGTCCAGGCGGACACTGGGCGACAACGGGGAAAGCTCAGGCATCGGTGCGGACTACTCCGGTGGCTTGTTCAGAGGACGCGGATGGTCGGGGTCGGTGCGGCAGCCGCTGCCCCCAATCAACGTGGGTACACCAGCGGACAGGTCCTGGCGCTGGCTGCCGACCAGGCACTCGGGTCGGTCGGTCGGCCGCACCTGGGTATCGCCCAGCCGGTCACCTGTCGAACATGCGGCCAGTGCGGTGCCGATCAAGGCCATCGCCAGGCTCCATTTCACCTGCAGTCGTTGATGCATTGCCACATCCTGCAAACCGGCTTGGTGCTAGTGTGCGCCTCCCGGGAATCGATCACCACTCCATGGCCAAAGCGCCGCTTGACCTGACCTCCGGCCCGATCGGCCGCAACCTTCTGCTGTTCTCCCTGCCGATCCTGGCGGGCAACATCGCGCAGTCGCTGAACGGTTCGGTGAATGCGGTCTGGGTGGGGCGCTTCCTCGGCGAGGCGGCATTGACCGCCACCGCGAACGCCAACAACATCATGTTCTTCCTGATCGGCTCGGTGTTCGGCTTCGGCATGGCCTCGACCATCCTGATCGGCCAGGCGATCGGTGCGCGCGACATCGCGCAGGCACGGCGCGTGGTCGGTACCAGCGCCACCTTCTTCATCGGCCTGTCGGTGATCATCGCCATCGCCGGCTGGTTCATGGCCCATCCGCTGCTGGCGGCGATGGGCACGCCGGCCGCCTCGCTGCCGCTGGCCGAGGCCTACCTGCAGATCATCTTCCTGGCGATGCCGACGCTGTACGCGTTCGCCTTCCTCACCGCCGCGCTGCGCGGTGCCGGTGATTCACGCACGCCGTTCCGTTTCCTGATGGTGTCGGTGGCGCTGGACATCGTGCTGAACCCGGTGCTGATCTTCGGCATGGGGCCGTTCCCGGCGCTGGGCATTGCCGGTTCGGCCTGGGCCACGCTGGTCGCGCAGACGCTGTCGCTGGCCGGCCTGCTGCTGTACATGCGGCACAAGCGCCACACCCTGTGGCTGGGCCGCGCCGACATGCGCCTGTTCAAGCTCGACCTGACCATCCTCAAGGCGCTGGTCATCAAGGGCGTGCCGATGGGCCTGCAGATGGTGCTGATCTCGCTGTCGGTGATCCTGCTGATGACCATGGTCAACCAGTACGGCACCGACACCGGCGCCGGTTACGGCGCTGCCCTGCAGCTGTGGAACTACCTGCAGATGCCGGCCATGGCGATCGGTGCGGCGTGCTCGTCGATGGCCGCGCAGAACGTCGGTGCGCAGCGCTGGGATCGCGTGCGTGGCACTGCGCGCCAGGGCGTGCTGTTCAACTTCCTGTTGACCGGCGCGCTGATCCTGCCGCTGGTGGTGTTCGATCGCCAGCTGCTGGCACTGTTCCTGCCACCGGCCAGCCAGGCGCTGGACATCGCCCGCCATCTCAACCACGTGGTGATCGGCTCGTTCCTGTTCTTCGGCGTCAGCTTCGTGATCTCCGGCGTGGTTCGCTCCACCGGCGCAGTGATTCCGCCGCTGCTGATCCTGGCCGGTTCGCTGTGGGGCGTACGCGTGCCGTTCGCCGAACTGCTGCAGCCGTACTGGGGCGCCGATGCGATCTGGTGGAGCTTCCCGGTCAGCTCGCTGGTGTCGATGCTGCTGTCGCTGGCCTATTACCGCTGGGGCGGCTGGCGCAAGGCGAAGATGATGGGCAAGCCCTCGCACGCCGAGGAACTGGCCACGCCGTCGGAGATTCCGGCCTGCCCGCCGTCGCCGGTGGCCGACCCGGATGCCGCGCCACTGCGGTAGTGCCGGCCGCTGGCCGGCAACCTCAAACCCCTCCGGGGGCATCGCAAAACAGCCGGCCCGCGGCCGGCTCTACCGCTTCCTCTTCGCCGCCGGTCATTACCACGGTAGTGCCGGCCGCTGGCCGGCAATTTCAAACCTCTGCGGAAGCATCGTGCAACAGCCGGCCAG
>NZ_JBDJKU010000015.1:0-72132 GCF_039673015.1 Stenotrophomonas sp. TWI1409 | reverse complement strand
GGGGGGGGGCGCTCACCCTGGTGTTTCGCGGTTTGGGGGGGGGCCCCCCCCCCCCCCCGCCACTACCCGTCCCTTACGCCTTGGTGTACTTGCCGGTGCGGTAGATCAGCCAGCCCACCAGGAACAGCACGGCCAGGCCGATCCACTGCGCGCCCGGCAGGTGGAACGGCACGGCCAGCACGTCGGCGCGGCTGCTGACCACGATCGGAATCGCGATGGCGATGCCCATCAGTGCCTCACCGGTGATCAGGCCCGCAGCGAACAGCACACCCGGCTTGTGCACGCGGTCGCGGCCTTCTTCGTCATCGGCGCGCACCTTGTGGAAGCGCTCGACCAGGTGGGCGATCAGGCCGCCGAGGAAGATCGGCACCATCAGCTCCAGCGGCAGGTAGATGCCGATGGCGGCGGCCAGCACCGGCACGCGGAAGCGTGCGTTGCGCGACTTCAGCCAGCTGTCGAAGGCAATGATGGCGGCACCGACCACGGCACCGATGCCGATGAAGGTCCACGGGAGTTCGCCACCGAACAGGCCCTTGGCCACCGAGGCCATCAGGTTGGCCTGCGGCGCAGCCAGCGCGTTCGGGTGCAGCTCGGACTTCACGCCGATGCCGTAGGCGGTGGCCAGCAGGTTCAGCACCGGGGCCATGATCAGCGCGCACGAGAAGGCACCGATGCCCAGCATCAGCTGCTGCTTCCACGGGGTGGCACCTACGATATAGCCGGCCTTGAGGTCCTGCAGGTTGTCACCGCCAACCGCTGCGGCGCAGCACACCACCGCGCCGATCATGATCGCCGCCACCGCGCCCAGCGGCGCACCGCCGGCACCGACCGGCTTGAGGCCATCGGCGCCCAACAGCACCACCAGCACGGCCGAGGCGAACAGGATGGTGGAGATGGTGATGCCCGACACCGGGTTGTTGGACGAACCGATCAAGCCGGCCAGGTAGGCCGAGACCGACACGAACAGGAAGCCGGCAACGATCATGATGATGGTCATGGGGATCGACACGTGCCACTGGCCCACGATGGCCTGGTACAGGGCCAGCAGCGGCAGCACGAAGACCACCAGGGCCACCAGCATCCACTTCATCGGCAGGTCGCGCTCGGTGTGCGCCAGCACCGGGCCACCGCTCTTGCGGGCGGCGGCAAAGCCGCTCTTGACGCCATTGAGCAGCGACTTGCGCAGCGAGATCAGGGTCCAGATGCCGCCGATCAGCATCGCGCCGACACCCAGGTAGCGCATCTTCGCGCCCCAGATGGCGAACGCCGCTTCGGTGGAGGATGCCGTGGCGACCGACGCGGCCAGTGCCGGATCGGTGTTCATGAAGAACGCCTGGTAGATCGGAATGGCGATGTGCCAGGTCAGGATCGAGCCGGACACGACCACGATGCCGACGTTGAGGCCGACGATGTAGCCCACGCCCAGCAGTGCCGGCGACAGGTTGGTACCGATGAAGGCGGTGACCTTGGAGCTGCCGACGTAGGCCGAGGTGGCCCAGGCGTCGGGAATCAGGCGCATGCCGCTTTCCGCGGCCAGCTTGACGAAGGCACCGATGACTGCCGACAGGCCGAGGATCTTCAGGCCCGGGCCCGGGTTCTCACCGGCCTTGAGCACTTCGGCCGCGGCCTTGCCTTCCGGGAACGGAAGCGGGTCTTCAACGATCATCGAACGGCGCAGCGGCACCGAGAACAGCACGCCCAGCAGGCCACCGAGGCCGGCGATGCCCAGCACCCACCAGTACTTGAAGTCCGGCCAGTAGCCCATGATCACCAGCGCCGGGATGGTGAAGATCACACCGGCGGCGATCGACGAACCGGCCGAAGCACCGGTCTGCACGATGTTGTTTTCAAGGATGGAGCCACCGCCCAGCAGGCGCAGCACGCCCATGGAAATCACCGCGGCGGGAATGGCGGTGGCGATGGTCAGGCCTGCGAACAGACCGAGGTAGGCGTTTGCGGCCGACAGCACCACCGCCAGCACGATGGCCAGGGCCACTGCGCGGAAGGTGAGCTGCTTTGGCGCAGCGTCGTGGTTCATGGAAGCCCCTGCTGGCAAAAAATCCCTGCCACGCTAGCGTTCAGGGCAGATCAAGTCCAGCGTGCCAAAGGATGGGGGCGTGTGCTGCAGCGCAATGGGCCAGTACGTGGACCGGCAATCGACCGACCCGGCAAAGTCCGGCTGGGCGCACAGCAAATGATATGTTATATCTTAATGCTACCTTGCTGTTACTGCATCGCATGCCCCCTTCCCCCTCCTCTCGCCTGGCCTCCATCGACCAGCTGCGCGGCACCGTGATGCTGTTGATGTTGCTGGACCACGTGCGCGAGACCTTCTTCCTGCAGCATCAGGTAAGCGACCCGATGGACGCAGCGACGGTCTCCCCTGCGCTGTTCGCCTGCCGTCTGCTGGCCCACCTGTGCGCACCCGTGTTCGTCCTGTTGACCGGGCTGTCGGCCTGGCTGTACGGCCAGCGCCAGCCGGATCCGCGCCGGGCCACGGCCGCCTTCCTGCTCAAGCGCGGGCTGTTCCTGGTCGTGCTGGAACTGACCCTGGTGAATTTCGCCTGGACCTTCCAGCTGCCGCCGGAAACGCTGTACCTGCAGGTGATCTGGGCCATCGGGCTGAGCATGATCGCGCTGGCCGGCCTTCTGTGGCTGCCGCGCCTGGCCCTGCTGGTGCTGGCAGTCGCGGTGGTGACCGGGCACAACCTGTTGGACGGCGTGCGAGTGGAAGGCCACGGTCTGCTGGCGATGCTGTGGAAAGTGCTGCACCAGCGCGACTGGATCGAGACCGGCGCGCTGCGCCTGCGCACTTCCTACCCGGTGCTGCCGTGGATCGGGGTAATCGCGCTGGGCTACCTGATGGGGCCGTGGTTCGCCCGCGACCGCGACCCGGCGCAACGCCAGCGCTGGCTGCTGTGCGCAGGCGTCGGCGCGCTGGCCCTGTTCGCCCTGCTGCGGTTCGCCAACCAGTACGGGGATGCACCGTGGCAGTACCAGACCAGCACGCTGCGCACCTGGATGAGCGTCTTCAACATCACCAAGTACCCGCCGTCTCTGCAGTTCCTGCTGTTGACGCTGGGCGTGGGCCTGTTGCTGTTGCGACTGTACGAATGGCCGCCACTGGCGCGTGCGCTGCGCCCGCTGGCCGATGTCGGCGCCGCGCCGATGTTCTTCTACCTGCTGCACCTGTATGTGCTGAAGGGGCTGTACCTGGCCGCGCTGGCGATCTGGGGGCCGACACACGGTGATCTGTACGCACTGGATTCTGTGGCCGGCCTGCTGCTGGTGGCCTGTGCGCTGGCGGTGGTGCTGTACCCGCCGACGCGGGCGTTCGCGCGGTTCAAGGCGCGACGGCGCGATCTGGCGTGGTTGCGGTACCTGTGATCGCCCAGGCCAGTCCGGCAATCCACGCATGGCGTGGATCTACTGAAAGCGGATCGGGCCACAGGCCTATAATTCCGCGATGAATTCCACCGCTATCGCTTCCGACGATTTCCTGGGCCATCCCAAGGGCGTCTACGTCTGCTTCTTCACCGAAATGTGGGAGCGCTTCTCCTTCTATGGCATGAAGGCGCTGCTGCTGCTGTACCTGACCAAGTACCACCTGTTCGGCGACAAGGCCGGCCTGGACCTGCTCGGTGCCTATGGCGGCCTGGTGTACTGCATCCCGGTGTTCGGCGGCATGCTGGCCGACCGCTGGCTGGGCATGCGCCGGGCGGTGCTGTTCGGCGGCATCCTGCTGGTGCTCGGCCACCTCGGCATGGCCTTCGAAGGCCACGCCGCGTACCGGGTGAACGGCGAAGTGGTGCGCGACACCTCGGCACTGGCGGTGACCTACCTGTCGCTGGCGCTGATCATCATGGGCGTCGGCTTCCTCAAGCCGAACATCTCCACCATCGTCGGCAAGCTGTACGCCAAGGACGACCCGCGCCGCGATTCGGGCTTCTCGCTGTTCTACGCCGGCATCAACCTCGGCGCGCTGTTCTCTTCGCTGGTGTGCGGCTTCCTCGGCGAGGCCTATGGCTGGAAGTACGGTTTCGGTGCGGCCGGCATCGGCATGCTGGCCGGCCTGGCGATGTTCCTGTGGGGCCAGAAGTACCTGCAGGGCCACGCCGAGCCGCCACAGCCGGCCGCGCTGAAGCAGAAGGTGCTGGGCCTGCCGCGCGAATGGCTCATCTATCTGTGCGCGATGCTCGGTGTATTGCCGGTGGCGTGGCTGATGTGGGCGGCCGGCAACGGCGCGTTCGCGCTGGGCGGTGAAATCAGCCTGGCACTGATGCTGATGCTGGTGGTGCTGGGCGGCGTGCTGGTCTGGTTCGCCTGGTTCACCGGCAGCAAGTGCACGCCGGTGCAGCGCCAGCAGATGGTCGCGCTGATGGTGTTGATCTTCATGGCACTGGTGTTCTTCACGATGTACGAGCAGTCGTATGGCTCCTGGGTGACCTTCACCGACCGCCTGCTGACCAAGGACATCGTGCCCTCGCTGGTGATCACCGGCGGTACCCCGCTGCCCTGGTCGATCATCTCGCTGCTGCTGGCACCGCTGGGCTTCGTGGTCAGCGCGCGGCTGTCCGAGCGCCGTCCGGGCTCATCTGCGCCGCGAACGTTCTTCGCCGCCATCGTCGTGCTGATGCTGGTGCTGCTGGTGCGCGACTGCCTGGTGATTCCGCAGACCGCCGGCTCGCTGACCTACCTCGGCGGCCTGTTCCTGGTGCTGCTGGCGCCGGCCTTCGCCGCACTGTGGACGTGGATGGACCGCCGCGGCTGGGAACCGGGCAAGCCGGTCAAATCGGCCTGGGGCCTGGTGATCGGCGCGCTGTCGTTCGTGCCGCTGGCATTGGCTGCACAGCAGGTCGGCGCCACCGGCGAGATGGCCAGCGTGTGGTGGCTGGTGCTGGCCTACTTCCTGCTGGCCAGCGGTGAGATGTGCCTGTCGCCGGTCGGCCTGTCGGCGGTGACCCAGCTGGCCGTACCGCGGGTGATGAGCCTGATGATGGGCACCTGGTTCCTGGCAACCGCGTTCTCGGAAACGCTGGCCGCGCTGTTCGGCAAGCTGGCCGCGATCGAGGTACCGGAAGGCGAATCGCTGGACATGGTGGCCGCGGCCGGTGCCTATGCGCACCTGTTCTGGCTGCTGATGTGGATCGGCCTGGGCTGTGCGCTGGCCGCCTTCATCGCCGCGCCGCTGCTGAAGAAGATGATGCACGGGGTCAAGTAAGCCCGATGCAGGCGAACTCCGGGGGCGGCGGATCGATCATCCGCCGCCCCCGGCTTGTTCAGGGCGCGCTGCTCTTCTCCGCAGGTGCGGCCTGCCCGGCCACCTGCCCCCCCAGGCTGCGCGAGAGGAAGGCCAGCAACCTGCTGTAGTACGCACGTTGGTTGGCAGGGGAATAGAAACCATGCCCTTCATTCTTGACGTACAGGGTTTCCACCGGCGAGCCGGCCTTCTTCAACGCAGCTTCCATGCGTTCGCTGTGCACGATCGGCGCACGTTGATCCTGGCCACCCGCGGCCAGGAATACCGGCACCCGCACCTGCGCGGCCAGATTCACCGGGGAGCGCTCTGCCAGATCCTTGGGCGATCCCAGCCAGTTCCGCAGGTAGGCCAGGCCTGACTCATCGCTCTGGATGTCTCCGCGGGCGTACATCAACGGCAGGTCGTAGATGCCGACGTAGCCGGCCGCGCACTGGTACAGGCCCGGTTCGCGCACCGCCCCCATCATCGCCGCATAGGCACCGTAACTGGCGCCATAGATGCAGATGCGGTTCTTGTCGGCCACGCCCTGTTCGATCGCCCAGCGCGTGGCATCGGTGACGTCATCCTGCATCGACAGCCCCCATTGCTTTCGCGCGGCCTGCATGTGGGCCCGACCATAGCCGGAAGAGCCGCGGAAATTCACCTGCAGTACCGCGTAACCTGCCGCCGCCAGCATCTGTGTCTCGGTGTCATAGGCGCCCTGGTCGGCAACACCGATCGGACCTCCGTGCGGCACCACCACCATCGGCAGCGCACGGGCCTCGCGGCCATGCGGGACGGTAAGGAAGCCATGCAGCGGACGCCCATCACGGGCCGTCAGGCTGATCGGACGCACCTCCGCCGCCAGCGCGGGGTCGATCCAGTCACTGCGGCTGATCAGGTGCCGTGCACTCTTGCCAACCGTGTCATAGAGATAGAAATCGCCCGGATTGCTGCCTGACCAGGTTTCCACCAGCACCGTCTTGCCATCGCGCGTGCTGGAGGTGATGTAGACCGCTCCGCCCAGGCCGGCTTCGAGGCTGCGGTACAGGCGAGCGTCGTCCGAGGCGTCATCGAAGAATGCCGTTCGCGGCGCACTGCCAAGGAACAGGGCCCCGACCGGCACGCGGCTGCCGGGGCGCCGGATGATGCGCGCCGGGTCGGCACTCCCATCGCGCAGCACGGTGCGTCGTTCATTGCTCTGGGGGTCCCAGCTGACAATGGCATCAGGTCCATCTGCCTGCTCGACCTGCAGGTACGCCAGGCGACCATCGGCCGAGAAGCCGAGCGGCGCCTCGATGCGCTTGCTCAGGGATTCATCATTGAGCAGGATCCAGTCGCTGTTGCTGCCCGTGCGGTAGTAGAGCTTCTGCGTGCCATCGGTAACGACAGCGCGTGCGAAACGCACCTCGCCCTGCTCATCGGTCGTGAAGTCCGCATCGGGAATGGGAGCGCGCGCCACGGCGTTGCGGCGACCGGTGATCACGTCCATGCGCTCGACCTGCGCATGCGAACTGCCGACCAGCGGGATCACCGTCACCAGCGCGTTGCGGTCATCGTCCTTGAGCTCATCACTGAGGTAGGCGGCCACCAGGCCTGCCGGCTTGACCTTGATGTTGGTGCCCAGGCTCTGGTCGGCAACCCGGTACCCCACCAGCAGCTCGCCGCCCTTGCCGTTGGCATTGATACCGAACAGTTCACCGGTCGGCGTCGGCCGGTCCAGCACGCCGAACTTCTGTGCCATGCCCACCAGCAGCCGCTCGTTGCTGACCCAGTCGAAGGTGTGCGCGTGATCGTTGCGGGGCGGGCGGAAGCTGCCGACCATCTTCATGTCGGCAATGCGGTAGATCGCCAATGCGGTTCCCGCCTCCAGCGGAACCGTCGCGGCGATGTACTCGCCCCCTGGTGAAATCTTGATGTCGGTAAACGACTCCTGCCGCAGATAGCGATCCAGGTCCAGCGTTGCGGCCGATGCCCCACCCACAACCGCGCCCAGCAGTACAGCCAGCACAATCCTGCGCATCCTTCCCCCATGGAAAACCGGACACCCTGTCCGGATGTACGATTCTAGGCACGTGACCGTTTGCCGCGCCACATCGGCAGAAAAAACGACGGCACCGTTGCCGGTGCCGTCGTTACCACTACCTTGGAGAGAGAGTCAGGACGTGGGTTCGGGGGGCGTGCGCCGGGTCAGTGGACCCCGCGCACCGCCAACGTAAGGGCCAGGATGCTGAGGATCACGGCGATGGTGCCGTCGAGCACGCGCCAGGTACTGGGCTTGGTGAACAGCGGCGCCAGCAGGCGTGCGCCCAGGCCCTGCGCGGTCAGCCACAGGCAGCTGGCAGTCACCACACCGGCGGCGAAGGCCATGCGGGCGTTGCCGAAGTTCTCGGCGATCGAGCCGATCACCATCATGTCCAGCCAGAAGTGCGGGTTGATCAGCGAGAAGCCGACCGCGGCCATCAGCACCGCGCGGCGGCTGCCGTCGTCGCTGTCAGCCTCGCCCATGCCGCCGCCACCGGCAATCGCACGGCGTGCCGACTTCATGGCGTACCAGGCCAGGAACGCCACGCCCGTCCACAGCACGGCGGTGGTCAGCCACGGCAGCGCTGAAGTGAGCGTGCGCAGGCCAGCCACGCTGGCAAAGATGAAGATCGCATCGATGGCCGCACAGGTGGCAACCACCGGCACGATGTGCTTGCGCAGGATGCCCTGGCGCAGAATGAAGGCGCTCTGGGCCCCGACCACGGCGAACAGGCCGATGCCGGTAGCTGCACCAGAGAACCAGGCACCGAGGCCGGTGCTGGCGGAGATGACCGAGAACATGGGATTCACTGCCTTTACTTGCTTGGGGGGACGGTGCCTCGCGAAGGCGGACAGCACCGGAACGAGCGCCATTGTCGCGCCGCAACATGGAAAAGACGAGCTAAACTTCCTAAACCAACATTAGCGGAACTTAATTCGATGCGTATCGACCATGCCCAGCTGCGCGCCCTCGCCGCAGTGATCCGCGAAGGCAGCTTCGACCGCGCCGCGCAGTCGCTGAATGTCACGCCCTCGGCCATCTCGCAGCGGGTCAAGGCACTGGAGGATCGGGTCGGTCGCCTGCTGGTCAAGCGCGGCACCCCGGCCACCGCCACCGCCGAGGGCCAGGTGCTGGTGCAGCTGGCCGAGCAGACCGCCCTGCTCGAGCACGACGCCCTGCACCGGATGGGCCTGGCTGACGAAGACCTGCCGCAGGCCAGCATCCCGGTGGCGGTGAACCACGACAGCCTGGAAACCTGGTTCCCGCAGGCCGCCTCGCAGTTCGCACAGAGCACCGGCACCACCCTGGACCTGCGCGTGGAGGACCAGGACCACACCGTCGAACTGCTGCGCCAGGGCACAGTGCTGGGTGCGGTGACCACGCTGGACGAGCCGGTGCAGGGCTGCCAGATCCACGCGCTGGGCAGCATCCGTTACGCCGCCACCTGTACCCCCGAATTCCGCGAACGCCATTTTGCCAAGGGCGTGACCGCGCAGGCGCTGGCGCAGGCGCCGGTGCTGGTGTTCAACCGCAAGGACGAAATGCAGTCGCGCTTTGCCCGGCGCATGGCCGGCGACGACCTGCCCAGCACCGCACCGACCTGGTGGATTCCCTCCACCCGCGCCTTTGTGCAGGCCAACCTGGGCGGCATGGGCTGGACCATGAACCCGCTGCCGCTGGTCAAGCGGCACCTGGACGCCGGCCGCCTGGTCTACGTACGCCAGCGCGCGTGGGAAGACGTGCCGCTGTACTGGCAGCACTGGAAGGGTGACGTCCAGACCATGGCCCTGCTGACCCGCGCCGTGCTGGACGCCTCATCAGCGCTGGTGCGGCGCAAGCGCTGAGGCAGCCCTGCAAAAAAGGGGACGGAGGGGATTAAGTCGTCTTTGCCCAGAATGTCGTATAGGCCTTA
Source organism: Stenotrophomonas sp. TWI1409 (assembly GCF_039673015.1). Classification (NCBI taxonomy): domain Bacteria; kingdom Pseudomonadati; phylum Pseudomonadota; class Gammaproteobacteria; order Lysobacterales; family Lysobacteraceae; genus Stenotrophomonas; species Stenotrophomonas sp. TWI1409. The sequence goes on along the minus strand of NZ_JBDJKU010000015.1, from coordinate 62,955 downwards.
AACGACTTAATCCCCTCCGTCCCCTTTTTGCTCCATCCAATCTCCACGAAGTCTCCACACCAGGTCCATGCGCGATGCGGATACTGGTCGGCCGATCACTGCAAGGATGCCCTGCATGCCTGTATTCGTCCGCGATGCGCGCCCCGAAGATGCCGCCGCCTGCATCGACCTGCGCGGGCGCACCCGCGAAAACGCCTTCAGCGCCGCGCAGTTGGCAGAGCTGGGCATCACCGAGGACAGCTGGGCGGCCGGCATCGCCCAGGGCGATTCGATCGGCCGCGTCGCCTGGGAGGGCGAGCGCATGGCCGGTTACTGCTTCGCCGACCGCGACACCGGCGAAGTGCTGGTGCTGGCCCTGCTGCCGGACTACGAAGGCCGTGGCGTCGGTCGGCAGCTGCTGCAGGAAGTGGTCAGCCTGACCCGCGATGCGGGCCATACCCGGCTGTTCCTGGCGTGCTCGGCCGACCCGCGTTCGCGCTCGCATGGCTTCTACCGGCGCCTGGGCTGGCGCCCGACCGGGGAGATCGATGAGGCCGGTGACGAGATTCTGGAGCTGGTCTGATTGAAGGCGTCGCCAGGCATGGCCTGGCGCTACTGGGGCTACGATCGCCAGGCTTGGGCCCGCCGCTCACGTGACGGGGCCGCGAAACGTCGGATGCTGCGTTGCATCAAAAACGGACCGGATCCGGTTAGAATCGCGGATGGATGGCGCAAGGCGTTGTTTCTTCACGCCCTTTCCCTGCCCCACGCGCATCCTGACCCCTTCCCCTCCGCCAACGATCCCGCCCCCATGAAGAAATTTGGCAAGGCCCTGCTCGCCCTGCTCGTGCTGCTGTTGCTGGCCGCCGCGCTGTTCCTGTACTGGCCGCTGACCCAGCGCTCGGTGCCCGCCGCCAGCAACGACAAGCCCGTCGACGTTGTGCTGGTCGGCGCCGGCATCATGAGCATCACCCTGGCCACCTACCTGCAGGAACTGCAGCCGGACTGGAACATCCAGGTCTACGAACGCCTCGACGGCGTCGCCGGTGAAAGCTCCGACGGCTGGAACAACGCCGGCACGGGCCACTCGGCCTTCGCCGAACTGAACTACACCCCCGAACTGCCCGACGGCAGCATCGAGACCAAGCGCGCGGTCGGCATCGCCGAATCGTTCGAGGTCTCGCGCCAGTTCTGGTCGCACCAGGTGAAGGAAGGCCGGCTGAGCCAGCCCAGCGACTTCATCAACCCGACCCCGCACATGAGCTTCGTCTGGGGCGATGACAACATCGCCTACCTGCACAAGCGCCAGCAGGCCCTGGTGAAGAATCCGCTGTTCTACGGCATGCAGTACTCCGAGGATCCGGCCCAGATCAAGCAGTGGGCCCCGCTGCTGATGGAAGGCCGTGACTCGAAGCAGAAGGTTGCCGCAACCTGGATGCCGCTGGGCACCGACGTCAACTTCGGCGTGATCACCCGCCAGCTGACCGCCGGCCTGCAGCGCAGCCCGAACTTCAGCCTGCACCTCAACCACGAAGTGAGCGCGCTGCGGCAGAACGCCGACAAGAGCTGGAACGTGACGGTGAAGGACCTCAAGGCCGGCACCGAGTCCACCACCCACGCCCGCTTCGTGTTCATCGGTGCCGGTGGCGCTGCACTGAAGCTGCTGCAGATGTCCGGCATTCCGGAATCGAAGGACTACGCCGGCTTCCCGGTCGGTGGCCAGTTCCTCGCCTTCCAGGGCCAGGACGTGACCTCGCGCCACGGCGTGAAGGCCTACGGTATGGCCGAGACCGGTTCGCCGCCGATGTCGGTGCCGCACCTGGATGCGCGCAAGCTGGACGGCAAGCCGGTGGTCCTGTTCGGGCCGTTCGCGCTGTACAGCACCAAGTTCCTCAAGCACGGCTCGTGGTGGGACCTGTACTCGTCGGTGAACCACAACAACGTCGGCCCGATGCTGGAAGTGGGCAAGGACAACCTGGACCTGGTGCAGTACCTGATGGGCCAGGCGCGCCTGAACGATGCCGACCGCCAGGCCGAGCTGGTCAAGTACTTCCCCACTGCCAAGCCGGGTGACTGGAAGCTGGTCACCGCCGGCCAGCGCGTGCAGATCATCAAGCGTGATCCGCTGAAGGGCCCGGTGCTGCAGTTCGGTACCGAGATCGTGACCGACAAGGACCACACCCTCGCCGCCCTGCTCGGCGCTTCGCCGGGTGCGTCGACCTCGCCGCCGATCATGCTGGACCTGATGGCCAAGGCCTTCCCGGACCAGATGAAGGCCGGCTGGGAAGCCCGCCTGCGCGAGATCGTGCCGTCGTACGGGCGCAAGCTCAACGACAGCGCCGCGCTGGTCAACGAGATCCGTACGCTGACCAGCCAGACCCTGCATCTGCCGTATCTGGAGGTGCCGGTGGATGCGAACGCGGCGGCGCCGGTGCCGGCAGCGGTTCCTGCAGCGGCTCCGGCACCGGCCAAGGAAAAGCGCAACGCCAACGAGGAACTGCAGGCGCTGTAAGCCTGGCAGATTCCCTGCAGCAGACACGGACGGCCACCTTCGGGTGGCCGTTCGCGTTTGGGCCGCTCCCTGCTGCAGAAAGCGATGCCCGGCGCCGGGAATCCTATGCACAATGACGCGAATTGTAATGTTGTTAAGAATTATTTACATTTGCGTCCTTCGCAGTGACCGCGCCCCTCCCAGATGGACCTGATGTGCCCGAAGCCGCCGCCCCGGGTGCTGGACGACTGTTGCCGCCCCCTTCCCGTCTCCGAGCTTCGAACCCACCATGTCCCTGACGTTCCGTAACCGCCTGCCCCGCCGTGCGCTGCTGCCGGCTGCCCTGCTCTCTTCGCTCGCGCTGGTCGCGTCTCCGGCGTTCGCCGAGGCCGCCGCCGATGCATCCGATGCCAAGACCCTGGACCGGGTCAGCGTCCGTGCCGAGCAGTCCGCTCCGCCATCCAGCACCACCCGCCTGCCGATCACACTGCAGGAAACCCCGCAGTCGGCCACTGCGATCAGCCTGAAGCGCCTGCAGGACGAGTCGCTGTTCAGCATCAACGACGTGATGCGCAACGTCACCGGCGTCAGCGTGTCCTTCTATGACACCCAGCGCCCGCTGTACTACGCACGCGGCTTCGCCATCACCGACTTCCAGGTCGATGGCATTCCCACCTACAGCGGTTCCACCAACCAGGAATACGACACCGCTTTCTACGACCGCATCGAAGTGATCCGCGGTGCCAACGGCCTGCTCAGCGGCGCCGGCGTGCCGTCGGCCACCGTCAACCTGCTGCGCAAGCGGCCGGGCAAGGAGTTCGATGCCTCGTTCGCGATCAGCGCCGGCAGCTGGGACTATCGACGCATGGAGGCGGACGTGACCGCGCCGCTGACCGATGACGGCCGTTTCCGCAGCCGCGTGGTCGCCGCCTATACTGATCGTGGCCTGTATTACGACCGCTACGACGAGAACAAGATGGCCGGCATGGCGGTGCTGGAAGGCGACGTCACCGACAGCACCACGATCACCCTCGGTTACCAGAGCCAGGACAACAATCCGACCGGCTCGACCTGGGGCACCGTGCCGTTCTTCGACAACCAGGGCAATTTCGCGCACCTGCCGCGCTCGACCAACCTGTCGCCGAAGTGGAGCTACTGGAAGCGCGAGAGCAACACTGCCTTCGCCAACCTGGAACAGCGCTTCGGCGACAACTGGCTGCTGAAGATCAACACCGCCTACACCCGTGGCAATGTGCAGAACGTGCGCCTGTACGGCACCGGCAACCCGGACCCGGTGACCGGCTCGGGCATCTTCCTGCGCGCGGCCGCCGGTGATTCGAGGGACACCCGGCGCAACGTCGATGCTTACCTGACCGGAAGCTTCGATCTGTTCGGCCGCGACCACGATGTGACCCTCGGCGCACAGTGGTCGGACCTGGAAGGCACCACCAACACCCTGGCGCTGAACTTCCCGAACGATTGGGCACGCTGCGGCGGCGAACGCTGCTACTACATTCCCAACGTGTACAGCTGGAACGGCGACATCTCCGAGGTCACCTACCGCCGTACCGGCGCGCGCCGCGTGGCCAAGACCACGCAGAGTGGCGTCTATCTGGCCACCCGCCTGCGCCTGGCCGATCCGCTGTCGCTGATTGCCGGCGCACGCCTGAGCCGCTGGGAAACCCTCAGCCGCTCCTACAACGCCGCAGGCGCCTACACCGGCACCAGCGGCGCGTACAAGGTGAGCGATGAAGTCACTCCCTACGTGGGCCTGGTCTACGACATCACCCCGAACGTCTCGGCGTACGCCAGCTACACCGAGATCTTCAACCCGCAGAACTTCAAGGACCGCAACGAGAACCTGCTGGCGCCAGTACAGGGCTCGAACCTGGAAGCGGGCATCAAGACGCAGTGGTTCGATGGCCGCCTGACCGCCAATGCCGCCGTGTTCGAAGCCAAGCAGGACAACTACGCGGTGCGTGACATGGGCGTGCCGGAGGGTTCGCTGAGCGATGGCACCTCCGCCTACGTCGGCGTCAACGGCACCAAGGCGCGCGGTTGGGAGATGGACGTCAACGGCGAGATCCTGCCGGGCTGGACGGTCAACGCCGGCTATACCCACGTCAAGGTCACCCGCGCCGCCACCGATCTGCTGTACGCCAACCCGCCGAAGGACCTGCTGCAGCTCAACACCCAGCTGCAGCTGCGCGGCGCGCTGGAGCGCCTGAGCATCGGCGGTGGCGTGCAGTGGCAGAGCAAGGTGCAGGGCTACAACATCGCCTACCCGCTGGGCGGCACGGTGACGGTGAACCAGCCGGCCTACATGCTGGTCCAGTTCAACGCCAACTACCGCATCAGCGACAACTGGACGGCAACGCTGAGCGTGCGCAACGCGCTGGACAAGACCTACTGGGCGAATCTGGACTACAACAACTACGGCGAACCGCGCTTCGTGTCGGCCAGCCTGCGCTGGAAGTTCTGAGCCACCAGAAACGGTAGTGCCGGCCGCTGGCCGGCTCCAAGCGATGCATCGATGACGCGGAGCCGGCCAGCGGCCGGCACTACCCCGATCGATGCGGGTCATCCTCCATTTCAATCTGAATGGGCCCGCCTTCGCGCGGGCCCTTCTTTTTGCTGCAGTGCGGGTTGCATGCCCGAATGTAATTATGCCGTAATTACATCGACACCAATCGGAAGCCGGTCGATGAACCCGAGCTGGGATACGTTGGAACGCAGCCGCCAGGCCCGCCTGGAACGTGCCGCGCCGTGGGCCCGGGGACGTGAGGTCGCCGCCACCGACGTGGGCGAGCTGCTGCACGCACTGCTGGAGCCGGGCGACAAGGTCTGCCTGGAGGGCAACAACCAGAAACAGGCCGATTTCCTCGCCCAGTGCCTGGCCGACCTTGACCCGGCCCGGGTGCACGACCTGCACATGGTGCAGTCGGTGCTGTCTCTGCCGTCGCACCTGGATGTATTCGAGCGTGGCATCGCCTCGAAGCTGGACTTCTCGTTCTCCGGCCCGCAATCGGTGCGGCTGGCCAATCTGGTGGCCGAAGGGCGCATCCAGATCGGTGCCATCCACACCTACCTCGAACTGTTCGGCCGCTACTTCATCGACCTGACCCCACGCGTGGCGCTGGTCGCCGCGCAGGCCGCCGATCGCCACGGCAATCTCTACACCGGCCCGAACACCGAAGACACCCCGGTCATCGTCGAGGCCACCGCGTTCGGTGGCGGCATCGTCATCGCCCAGGTCAACGAGATCGTCGACACCCTCCCCCGCGTCGACATCCCTGCTGACTGGGTCAACTTCGTGGTGCAGGCGCCGAAGCCGAACCATATCGAACCGCTGTTCACCCGCGACCCGGCGCAGATCTCCGAGATCCAGGTGCTGATGGCGATGATGGCGATCAAGGGCATCTACGCCGAGTACGGCGTCAACCGCCTCAACCATGGCATCGGCTTCGATACCGCCGCCATCGAACTGCTGCTCCCCACCTACGCCGAATCGCTCGGCTTGAAGGGAAAGATCTGCCAGCACTGGGCCCTCAATCCACACCCCGCACTGATTCCGGCGATCGAATCGGGCTTCGTCAAATCGGTGCATTCGTTCGGTTCCGAACTGGGCATGGAGAACTACATCGCCGCACGCAGCGATGTGTTCTTCACCGGTGCCGATGGCTCGATGCGCTCCAACCGCGCGTTCTCTCAGACCGCCGGCCTGTATGCCTGCGACATGTTCATCGGTTCCACCCTGCAGATCGACCTGCAGGGCAACAGCTCCACCGCCACGCGCGACCGCATCGCAGGCTTCGGTGGCGCACCGAACATGGGCTCCGATGCACGTGGCCGCCGCCATGCCAGCGAGGCCTGGGTCAAGGCCGGCCAGCAGGCCGCACGCCCCGGTGAGATGCCGCGTGGCCGCAAGTTGGTGGTGCAGATGGTGGAAACCTTCCGCGAACACATGGCACCGGCCTTCGTCGATCGGCTGGACGCCTGGGAGCTGGCCGAGCGCGCGGACATGCCGCTGCCACCGGTGATGATCTATGGCGACGACGTCAGCCATGTACTGACCGAAGAAGGCATCGCCAACCTGCTGCTGTGCCGCACCCCTGAAGAGCGCGAACAGGCGATCCGCGGCGTGTCCGGCTATACCGCCGTGGGCATGGGACGCGACCGCGCGATGGTGGAGAACCTGCGCGACCGCGGCGTGATCCGCCGTCCCGATGACCTCGGCATCTCCGTGCGCGATGCCAGCCGTGACCTGCTTGCGGCGCGTTCGGTGAAGGACCTGGTGCGCTGGTCAGGCGGCCTGTACGACCCGCCCAAGCGCTTCCGCAACTGGTAAGGGGCTGAGCATGGAAACCCTCGACTATCGATTCGAAGGACACACGGCGGTGCAGTTTCCGCGCGATGCAATGCTGGTCGGCGTATTGGCCTCGGGCAACCTGGAAATCCTGCTGGAACCGGCCGCACTGGACGGCGCGATGATGGTGCGCATCATCACCGCCGCGCAGGGCTTTGGCCGCGTCTGGGAGGCGGTGATCGGTGATTTCGCACAGCGCCATCCACTGCGCGATGTACGCGTCTCGATCAACGATGCCGGTGCGACCCCGGCGGTGGTCAGCCTGCGCCTGGACCAGGCAGTGGAAACCCTGCTTGCTGGAGATCCACGATGAGCCGGACGCAGCGCCACAGTTACTACGAAGCCGATGCACGCGAGCGCATCGCCGGCCTGGCCGACGCCGGCTCGTTCCGTGAATTCCTCGGCCCGGCGCGGCGGATGATGAGCCCGCACCTGGCACAGCTCGACCAGCCCGCGGCGTTCGACGACGGTATCGTTGTCGGCGAAGCCACACTGCGCGGCCGACGCGTGCTGCTGGCCGCACAGCAGGGTGAATTCATGGGCGGCGGCGTGGGCGAGGTGCACGGCGCCAAGTTGACCGGGCTGCTGCACCGTGCAGCGGAAACCCGACCTGACGGTGTGCTGCTGCTGCTCGATACCGGTGGCGTGCGCCTGCACGAAGCCAATGCAGGGCTCATCGCCATTTCCGAGATCATGCGCGCCACGCTGGATGCGCGCGCTGCAGGCGTCCCCGTGGTGGCGCTGATCGGTAGCGGCAACGGCGCATTCGGTGGCATGGGCATCGTCGCCCGCTGCTGCAGCACAGTAGTCATGTCCGAGGAAGGCCGGCTGTCACTGTCCGGGCCGGAAGTAATCGAGACCGTGCGTGGTGTGGAAGAGTTCGATTCCCGCGATCGTGCGCTGGTCTGGCGCGTAACGGGAGGCAAGCACCGCTACCTGATCGACCAGGCACAGGTGCTGGTGCCCGATGCCATCGAGGCGTTCGCGCAGGCTGCCAGCAATGCGCTGCAGCCCGATACCAGCAGCACCGATCCAGATACTGCACTGGCCGCGCTGCAGGAACGCCATGCGGCACTGAAGGCGCGCGTGCAGGCCTGGGGCGATTGCCGCGATGGCCTGGAGATCTGGGCGCGGCTGGGTATCACTGCCCCCGAGCGACTGCCGCTGCTCGACACCGATGCGTTCCTCATCGCCACCGCCGACCGGAGCCTGCCATGAGCATGCCGCTGCAGACCCTGCTCGATGCCCTGTTCCCGCATGGGCATGCCATTGCCGTGAACGATTCGGTGCTGACCGGCAGCGCCACCACCGAGGATGGCGAGGTGACCGTGATCGGTACCGCCGACAAACTCGAAGTCGGCGTGGACCACGCATTGGCACTGGCCGAAACCGTGCTTGCCAGCACCGCCGCGCTTCCACAGCGACCGATCGTGATGCTGGTGGACACCGCTGGCCAGCGCCTGGCGCGGCGCGACGAACTGCTTGGCATCAACGGCTGTTTCGCGCATCTGGCACAGACGCTGGATCTCGCGCGTCGACGTGGCGCGCGGCTTGTCACGCTGGTCTATGGTGAATCCGTCAGTGGCGGCTTCCTCTCATTCGGCCTGATGGCCGACCACATCCACGCCCTGCCCGATGCACAGGTGCGGGTGATGGACCTGCGCGCGATGGCGCGGGTGACCAAGCAACCGCTGGAGAAACTGCAGGCACTCAGCCAGAGCTCGCCGGTGTTCGCGCCGGGCGTGGAGAACTACGTGGCGATGGGTGCGGTGGAATCGCTGTGGGAGGGCGATCTTGCCCAGCACCTGCTGCAGGCGCTGCGCACGCCCGCCGAAGGCGACCTGCGTGCCGCACGCGGCGCACAGCGCGGCGGTCGTGCCCTGGCGGCAGGCGTTTCATCTGCGGTGGCCCACGGCGATGCCTGAGCGGCCCGCCCGCCACACGCTGGCCTGGCTGTCGGCCGATGCCGACTGGCGGGCTGACGTGACTGCACAGGAACCACGCCTGGCAGCGTGGTTCGCGCAGGGCTTGCCGGCCATGGTGGCGCGCTGTGCGGCGGACGACCCCGACCCTCGGCTGCGTCTGGGGGTACCGCTACCGCCAAGCGAAGGCAAGCAACGGCTGGCGCTGCGCGTGGCCCTGCAGGACGTCCAGCAGCTGCAGCCTCCCCCTGCCTTGGATGACGTTCTCGCCGGCGGCGTTCCGGCGGATTGGCAGGCGGCGTTGCAGGCAATGCTGCGGCTTGCACCAGCCCGCGTATTCGGCGCCTTCGCATGGCAGCACCTCACCGGACTGCCCTATGTGCACCCGCGCTCGGACATCGACCTGCTGTGGCAGGTGGATGACGCGCGCCAGGCCGACCTGCTGGTCGAACGCCTGCAGCACTGGGAAAGCGCCTATGGGCATCGCGTGGATGGCGAACTGTGCCTGGTGGATGGTGGCGCGGTGAACTGGCGCGAATACGCCGGTCGCAGCCGCGAAGTACTGGTCAAACGCATTGATGGTGCCGCTCTGGAACTGCGCGAGGCCTTGTTCAACGCCACTGGAGTTGTCGCATGAACGCCGTCGCGAAGCGCGTCGCCCGGTCCAGCCCGGCGGTGGACAGCGCGCGCCTGGGGCGCTTTGCCATCGCCAGCCTGCACGCCGAACTGGCCCTTGCCCCCAAACCGGGACTGGTTACACCGTTCGATCGCGGCAGCCACCACGACATGGATGCCGGCACCTTCCTGCGCAGCCTGTTCGCGCTGCGCCACTATTTCATCGCCGTGGCCGACGCCGGTGCCGGCGCGGCGCCGTTCCAGACGCTGCGGCGGCATGGCATCGCCGCCGAGATATCGATGCTGCACGCCACTGCGGGCATCAACACCCATCGCGGTGCGATCTTCAGCCTTGGCCTGCTGGTGGCCGCGTCCGCTGCCTGCTGGGGCCGCGCGGGCCGTGTCGCCGCAGCCGAGCAGGTCTGCCAGGAAGTGCGCCGTTGGGCGGCCGAGCTCGCCGACGCGCCTCTGGATGCGAACAGCCCTGGCCAGCGCGCGCGTGCACGGCACGGCGTGCAAGGTGTGCGCGAACAAGCGGCCGCCGGCTACCCGCTGCTGCGCGAAGTGGCACTGCCTGCCCTGCGCCACGCACTGGCCAGCGGCCTGCCACGCGAGGCCGCGATGTGCCAGACCCTGATGCAGCTGATCGCGTGCGTGGATGACCTCAACCTGCTGCACCGCGGCGGCGCCGACGGCCTGCGCTGGGCCCAGCGGCAGGCACGCACCTTCCTGGACGCCGGTGGCACCTTCGCGCCGGACTGGCAGGTACATCTGCGTCGCATCGGTGACGGCTTCGTCATGCGCCGGCTGAGCCCGGGCGGCAGCGCAGACCTGTTGGCCTGCAGCGTGTTCCTGCTGCAGCAGGAGCAGGCATGAGCCTGGCCCTGCTCTGCCCTGGCCAAGGCGCGCAGCACGCGGCGATGTTCGATCGCGTGCGCGATCTGGCTGCCGCGCGGCCGGTGCTCGATGCCACGAGCGAACTGCTCGGCCGCGATGTATTCGCCGCTACGGCGGCCGACGACCGCTTCGACAATGTGCGGGCGCAACCACTGCTGTGCGCAGCAAGCCTGGCGCATTGGCAGGGCCTGCGCGAGGTATTGCCAACGCCGACGGTGATCGCGGGTTACAGCATCGGCGAGCTGGCCGCACATGCCATCGCCGGCGGCGTCGATGCGGCCACCTGCCTTGCCCTGGCTGCGCAGCGCGCGCTGTTGATGGACAGTGCCAACCCCGCCGATGCAGGCCTGCAGGCAGTGCTTGGCCTGGAACGCCATGTACTGCAGCCGCTGTGCGATCTGCACGGAGCGCACGTGGCCATCGCCAACGGGCAGGACCATTTCATCGTTGGCGGCACGCACGCCTCATTGCAGCGGCTGGCCGATGCCGCGCGGCCGCAGGGTGCGGACATCCGTCCACTGCCGGTGCACGTGCCTGCACACACACCGTTGCTGACAGCGGCGGTCGCACCGTTCGCTGCCGCACTCGACGCCTCGCCACTGCAGGCCCCACGCCTGCCGCTGCTGGCCGGCATCGATGCGCGACCGGTGCGGGATCGCGCAACGGCAGTCCACACGCTGTCGGCGCAGCTCGCGCAGACCATCGAATGGGCGCAGGTGATGCGCCAGGCCTTCGAGCGTGGCGCGCGGGTGTTCCTGCAGCTGGGCCCGGGCAACGCATTGGCGCGCATGGTCGCGCCGGCCTATCCGTGCTGCGAGGTGCGCGCGGTGGAAGAGTTCCAGAGCCTTGAAGGCGCCGCGGCGTGGGTCCGCAGCGCGCTGGAGCGGCTGCAGTAACGGGTTCGAGCAGTACGTATCACGCAACACGCAGTACGTCGCCTTACCCCGGGATGGCGGGTCTCCATCCGCGCTGTACGTGAGTCACGTGTCTGGGAGGGCGCATGAGTCCACAAATCGCAACGATCATCGGTCTGGTGATCATGTTCATCGTCGCCACCGCGATGCCGATCAACATGGGTGCCGTCGCCTTCGCGCTGGCCTTCATCATCGGCGGACTGTGGGTCGACATGGGCGGCAAGGAGGTCCTGGCCGGCTTTCCCGGCGATCTGTTCCTGACCCTGGTCGGCATTACCTATCTGTTCGCCATCGCGCAGAAGAACGGCACCATCGACCTGCTGGTGCACTGGGCAGTGAAAGCCGTGCGCGGCCATATCGTGGCCATTCCGTGGGTGATGTTCGTGATCACCGCGGTCCTCACTGCGTTCGGTGCACTGGGCCCGGCGGCGGTCGCGATCATCGGTCCGGTCGCGCTGCGCTTTGCCAAGCAGTACAACATCAACCCGTTGATGATGGGCCTGCTGGTGATCCATGGCGCACAGGCGGGCGGCTTCTCGCCGATCAGCGTATACGGCAGCATCACCAACGGCGTGGTGCAGAAAGCCGGGCTGGAAGTGACCGAGATGGCGGTGTTCCTGACCAGTCTGGGCTTCAACTTCATGATGGCGACGATCTGCTTCTTCGCCTTTGGTGGCATCGCCCTGCTGCGCCGTGGCTCGATCACCGCAGCAGGAACACTCGGCAATGCCGAGCTGGCGATGGCCGGTGGCCCGCAGGCGTCGTCGCGCCAGTTCGCGATCGAAGGTCATGGCGCGCTGGTCGCGGCAGGCGGCGGCACGCTCAGCAATGATCCGGTGGCACTGGATGCGGTGAACCTGACCCGCGAGCGGTTGTTCACCCTGATCGGCCTGCTCGGCCTGGGCGTGGCCGCGCTGATCTACAACCTCAACGTCGGCCTGGTCTCGATCACCGTGGCGGTGGCGCTGGCGCTGTTGTCCCCGCAGAGCCAGAAGGGTGCGGTCGATGGCATCAGCTGGTCCACCGTGCTGCTGATCTGCGGCGTGGTGACCTACATCGGCGTGCTGGAACATGCCGGCGCGGTGGACTTCATCGGCAACGGTGTCTCCGACATCGGCATCCCGCTGCTCGGAGCGCTGCTGGTCTGCTATGTCGGCGGCATCGTCTCCGCATTCGCTTCGTCGGCAGCGGTACTCGGCGCGACGATTCCATTGGCGGTGCCATTCCTGATGCAGGGTCACCTCAGTGCCGCCGGCGTGATCTGCGCGCTGGCGGTGTCATCCACCATCGTCGATGTCAGCCCGTTCTCGACCAATGGCGCACTGGTGGTGGCCTCGGCCGCGAAGGAAGAGCGCGAGACCCTGTTCCGCCGCTTCCTGGTCTACAGCGGCCTGGTGGTTGCGCTCGGACCGCTGCTGGCCTGGCTGGTGTTCGTGGTGCCGGGCTGGATGTAACCGCCCAGCGGTAGTGCCGACCGCTGGCCGGCACTCTCATGAAGCCCTCCAGCGCGCCTGGGTTGCCGGCCCGCGGCCGGCACTACCTGGCGGTACACTTCCACCATGGCCATTGCCCCTGCCCCGCGGTCACCGAAGAAGCGCGCACCTCTGTACGAAGAGGTGGCCGAACACGTGCGCGAGCGCATCTACGATTACCGGCTGCCGCCGGGAGAATGGATCGACGAGCCCGCGCTGTGCGAGGAACTGGGCATCAGCCGCACGCCGCTGCGCGAGGCGCTGAAGCTGCTGGCCGCCGAAGGCCTGGTGCAGATCGATGCGGGTCGTGGCAGCCGGGTCACGCGACTGACGCTGGAAGACCTCAACCAGCTGTTCCCGGTGATGGCGATGCTGGAAGGCCGCTGCGCGCATGAGGCGGTGAAGCACATCGACGATGCAGGCGTGCAGCAGTTGGAAGACCTGCATGCAGCGATGGAAACCGCGGCGGCCGAGGGCAACATCGCCGAGTACTACCGCAACAACTACCTGATCCACGAAACCGTGCAGCATTACGCGGGCAACCCGTGGCTGATCCGCATCACCCACGACCTGCACCGCATCCTGAAGATGCATCGTGGCCGCCAGCTGTTGACGCCGGGTCGCACCGCGCAGTCGCTGGCCGAACACCGCGAGCTGATGGAATGCTTCCGCCGCCGCGACGCGCAGGCTGCCGAACGCACCATGGAACGCCACCTGCTGAGCCAGGGCCAGGCGCTGGCCGCCTATGTGGCGGCGGGCGGGCTGTTGAACGTGCCGGCGCCGTTGCCGACCGAAGGCGGCGGCTGAGCTGTTGGGGTTGCCGGCCAGCGGCCGGCACTACCAGGACGTGACCTTGGCCGGCACCCTGGGACGTCTCATCAATCGCCGCCACCGCAGCTGCCGCCGTCACCCCCACCACCATCACTGCTGCAGTCGGAGCTGCTGTGGCTGTGATGGCTGTGGTTGTCACCGGAATAACCACCTGAGCTGTCGTAGCTTGCGCCGCCATCCCCCCGGCTTCCCGAGCCATCGGCCGTGGCCACTGCCATGCACAGGATCGCGCCGACCAGCGGCAGCAGCCAGACCAGCAGCAACTGCACTGTCCGGCCACCCGCCGACAGGCCATCGCGCCTGACGATCACCACGGTAGCCACCACGTTCAGGCCCAGCACCAGCAGGACCAGCAGAAGGGCAACGATCAGCATTCGGCGGTTCCGTGCCTGGACTGGGGGCATTATGGCCTGCCTCCCCGGCAATGGCCCTGCCTGTCATGAAGATGGGACAATGTAGGGCGCGCCGGCCTGCCCCGTGGCCGCCGGCGCCCCCCGCACCACACGGAAGAAGAAAAACAACAACATGCTGAAAGTCATTTTCGATACCGACCCGGGCGTCGACGACGCCCTGGCCCTGCTGTACCTGCACAAGCACGCCCAGATCGACCTGATCGGCGTCACCACCACCTTCGGCAACGCCTCGGTGGAGTCGACCACCCACAACGCGCTGTACCTGAAGCAGGCCTGGGGCTTTGCCGCTCCGGTCGCGCGCGGTGCCGGCGGCCCGCTGCAGCCGGAAGCCACCCCGGAAGCCTGGCCGGTGCACATCCATGGCCACAACGGCCTGGGCAACCACCCGGTGCCGGCCAGCCTGGACGTGGCCGCCGATGCGCGCCCGGCCCATCAGCTGATCATCGACCTGGTCCGCGCCCATCCGGGCGAGGTGACCCTGGTCGCGGTCGGCCGCATGACCAACCTGGCCCTGGCCCTGCAGCAGGCCCCGGACATCGCCGGCCTGGTGCGCGGCGTGGTGATCATGGGTGGCGCTTTCCACGTCAACGGCAACATCACCCCTGCCGCCGAGGCCAACATCTGGGGCGATGCCGAAGCCGCCGACGTGGTGTTCACCGCCAGCTGGCCGGTTACTGCGATCGGTCTGGACGTGACCACCCGCGTGGAAATGGACCGTGACGGCCTGGACAAGCTGGCTGCCATCGGCGGTGCCGACGCCGAGCTGGTGCGTGCGCTGTCGCAGGATTATGTGGACTTCTACCTGCAGGCCGGCCACAAGGGCATGGTCGTGCACGACTGCTGCGCGTGCATCGCGCTGACCCGCCCGGAGCTGTTCCAGTTCGAGCGCGCCAGCGTGCGCGTGGCCACCGACGGTGTCGCCCGCGGCATGACCATTCCCAAGCCGGAAGGCCTGGCGTTCGGTCCCAGCGTGTGGGATGGCCACGTGGTGCAGTCGATTGCCATCGGCGTGGATGCGGCCGCGGTACTGGCCGACATCGAGCAGACCCTGAAGGTCTGACCCGCTAGCGCCTGGCCCTGCCCGGGACCGTCTCGGGCAGGGTCCACAGCACCGGCAGCACCAGCACCGCCACCAGCGCGATCATCGCGCCCGGTGCCGCTGCCCAGCCGCTGCGCTCCACCCACCATTGCGCCAGCCATGGCGTTGCCCCGCCGAAGAAGGCGGTGGCCATGGTCACCCCCAGTGCCAACCCGCTGACCCGGCCCTCGCCCGGGAACTGCTCGGCCGTAGCCGGGGCCGCGACCGCGCTCACGCCACCGGCCACGCAGGCCAGCAGCACCGCCGCCAGCGCGATGCCCAGCGCCGTCGCCTCCGCCATCCACGCGAACAGGGACAACGGCAGCAGCGCCGCCAGCAGAGTCAGACCCAGCAGCATCGGGCGTCGCCCGACGCGGTCGGACAATGCGCCGCACAGCGGCGTGATCGCAATGACCGCCACTGCCGCAATCGTCGACAGCCACAGTGCATCACCTTCGTCATGACCCTGCGCATGCAGGAATGCCGGCACATAGGTGATGCCGACGTAATAAGTGATCGATCCCAGCGCCGAGATCGCAAACGTGCGCGCTACTGCCAGCGGGTGGTTACGCAATACGTGGCGAAGCGGCGTAGCCGGAATACTGCCCTCGCGACGCTGGCGTTCGAACTCCGGCGATTCGTGCATGCCCGAGCGCGCAACCAGGATCACCAGTGCCAGCGCGGCACCGAAGAAGAACGGAATGCGCCAGCCCCAGCTGTCCAGCTGCGCCGTGGGCAGCAGCGCAACCGTAAGCGCCGAGATCGCCACCGCCAGCAGCGCGCCCACCTCGCTGGCCGCCGATGCCAGCGAGGTCACCAGGCCGCGTCGCCGTGCTGGTGCGCTTTCCAGCAGGTACGCCACCACGCCGGTGTACTCACCGCCCACCGAAAATGCCATCACGCAGCGCAGTACCAGCAGCAGCACGCCCGCCGTAGTGCCCGCCGTGGCCGCTGTCGGCAGCAGCGCGGTGGCCAGCATCGCCGCTGCCATCAAGGCCATCGATGCCAGCAGCATCCAACGCCGGCCCAGCCGGTCCCCCAGGTGGCCGAAGCACAGTGCGCCCAGCGGGCGCATCAGGTAGGACACCGCAAAGCCGGCCAGGGTGACCAGCAGCGCCTGCTCGCCACCACCGAAGAACACCCGCGACAGCACCGTGGCGAAGTACAGATACAAGGTGAAGTCGTACCACTCCACCACCGTGGACAGGCCGGCCACCCACATCGAGCGCTGCCGCTCGGCAGTCATTGCGTGTTCGCCTTCAACAGCCTCGATCCCGGTTGCGCAGGTTCGGGGCAGGATGTCATGGCCGGGGTGAAATACCGGTCATCGGCTGTCCGTCGCCTGCATGTACTGGGTTTCATGGCCGGTGAATCGCTCACCGTCAAAGCCGAAGCAGAAGCGTCCTTCCTCGAACACGCGGTAGACCAGCAACGCACCATCAAGGCAGAACTGTTGCTGGTCCACACCCGTTTCCAGGGTCCCGTAGCCGGTGGCGTCTCCGCCCTTCCCCGCCGTACCGGTGAAGGCATCGATCGGCAATGGCGTGGCGCGTCCGGTGCGGGTGTCGACCAGCACCAGCGTGCGCTGGAAGTACTCGGGACGATCATCGACCTGTACCAGCAGATAGTGCTGGTTGAAATTGGGCTTCTGATGCTGGAGAGCTTCTTCAATGGCGGCCCGGTGCCGCGCATCGCAGAAGTCGACCGGGCTGTAGCGGTAGCTGCAACCGTCGTGGTCGTAGGGCAGGTTCATGCCGGAATAGCTGATGCTCCCCTCGCTGTCCACGTCGTGGCCCAGTTCCGGGGTGCTGCACAGCAGCCACGAACGCTGCGCATCTTCAGGATCGGCCATCAGCTTCGGTTCGCGGCCCTGCTCGTAAGACGCGCCGCCCGGAAATTCCTGCCCGAAGCGCAGGCGGACGATGGGACGCGCCTTCTCCAGCGGCAGGCCGATCTTCACGCCACGGAACGAGACGAAGGTCATCGTCGGCAGGATCACCTCCTCCACCGGCAGTCCCTTCCACTGCCCCTGCACGCAGAACGTGGCGATCTCGTTCTCCTCGTCCTCCTTGCAGGGCTTCGGCGTATTCGTGGCCAGCCAGGGATGTGCCGGACGCTCGGTCTGCTGATCGATGTACCAGCCGTCCAGCGCACAGGTCGGCAGGGCATCGAGCAGAGGCGAGATGTCTGTTGTTGTGGTCGGCGCGGCAAGTGGCGTGTCGGCAGCGGGCGCGTCGGCCGGTTCGTCTGGTGTGCGCGGGCAGGCCGCCAGCAGCAGTGCGGCGATCAGCAGTGCAGCGTAACGTGGGCGCCGGATTGAATGATGCGTTCCCTGCATTGCGTGGTGCTTCCTGGTTTCAACACTCGCTGCGGATGATCGCCGATCCCGGGGTGGTGCAGGAATGCCGTAGATCCACGCCATGCGTGGATGCTCTCGCGTCGGGGTCAGATCCCTTTGCTGCGGCAAACGGATCTGACTCCGCCGGTTACCCCGGCAGCTGCAGCTCCGCTCGCAAGCCACCGCCCTCGCGGTTGTGCAGCCGCAGTGAGCCGCCCAGCGACTGTGCCAGCTGCACTGCGATGGCCAGGCCCAGGCCGGTGCCGCCGGTATCGCGGTTGCGCGAGCTCTCCAGCCGATGGAACGGCGCCAGCACCGCCTGCAGCTGGTTCTCGGGAATGCCCGGGCCACGGTCGGAAATGCTGATCCATACCCTGCCGGCCTCATCGCGGCCCGCCCCGATCTCGGCGGCGCCCGCGTAGCGCACTGCGTTGTCGACCAGATTGCCGACCACCCGTCGCAGCGGCTGCGGCCAGGTCTGCACGATCAGTCCAGCGGGTGCACCGCCACTGACCGGCTTGCCCATGTCCTCGTAGTCGCCGACCACGCTGGCCAGGAACGCACCCAGGTCCATCGACACTGGCGCGCCACTGGCGACGTGGCTGCTGCGCGCATAGGCCACGCCTTCCCGCACCAGTTGCCCAAGGTGGTCGAGGTCGGCCAGCAGTCGCTGCTGGGTGCTGTCTTCAGGCAGGGTCTCCACCCGAAGCTTCATGCGCGTGATGGGGGTCTGCAGATCGTGCGAGATCGCTGCGAGGATCTGCAGGCGCTCGCTGACATGGCCACGAATGCGTGCCTGCAGCGCGTTGAGTGCAGCTGCCGCACCGCCTACTTCCGCAGGACCATCTTCAGGCAGTGCCGGCCCGTCCTTGCCCGGCTGCAGCTGTTCCACCGCCTGCGACAACTGCTGCAGCGGGCGCATGGCCAGGCGCACCGCCAGCCACGCGCACACCAGCAGCAACGCCAGCTGCACGAGCAGCACGGCGGGCAACCAGCGCGCCAGCGGCAGACCCGACGGGGTGACTTCAATGGTCAAGGGTGTGCCATCGTGCAGTCGCAGTTCCACCTCGAACCGCTCCGGCAGGCGAGCCACCTGGCGCGCCTGCAACGGATAGCGATGCTGCAGGCTGTCGTCAATGATCGCGGTGACCTGGCGTGCACGATCGGTCTGCAGTCCCGGCCCAGCCGCAGCCGGGCGCAGCAGGTAACGGTAGGTGCGCCGCTCCAGCCGCGGCACCCAGGCATCGCGCTGGTCCGCGGGCAGGTGCTCCAGCAGCGCGACACTCACGGCCACGTCTTCATCGAGGTTGCGCAGCATCATGCTGCGGGTGGACTGATAGCGTTCGAAAAACAACAAGCCGAAGGACAGCGCGTGGGCCAGCGCCAGTCCGCCCAGCAGCACCAGCAGCAGCCGCGCCGACAGCGTGCGCGGCCAGCGTAGACGGCGTGCGCCGGTGTTCATTCGTCCGGCCCCAGCAACTGCACCGGCACGCTGAACACATAGCCTTCGCTGCGCACGGTCTTGATGTAGGTCGGCTCGCGTGCGTCGTCACCCAGCCGTTGGCGTACGCGGCTGACCAGCAGGTCGATCGAGCGGTCGAACAGTTCGGCATCGCGGCCCTGGGTGAGGCTGAGCAGCTGGTCACGGCTGAGCACCCGATTGGCGTGATCGAGGAATACGCGCAACAGGCGGAACTCGGCACCACTGAGCGGGTACGCGGTGTCCTGCGCATCCAGCAGATGGCGCGCGGTGGTATCCAGGCGCCAGGCACCGAAGGCCAGTTGGCGACCGGCTTCGCTCACCTGCAGGTTTGGCGGCAGCATCCGGGTGCGACGGATCACCGCATTGATGCGTGCCAGCAGTTCGCGGGAAGAGAACGGCTTGGTCACGTAGTCGTCGGCGCCCATTTCCAGACCGATGATGCGGTCGGTCTCGTCGTCGCGTGCGGTCAGCAGCACCACCGGCACCGCACGATGCTTGCCGGCACGCAGGTTGCGGCACAGGCTCAGGCCGTCCTCGCCTGGCATCATCACGTCCAGCACCACCAGGTCCACCGCATGGGTATCCATCAGTGCACGCATGGCCCGGCCACCGTCGGCCTGGCTCACGCGCAGGCCGTTGCGTTGCAGGTAGTCGGCCAGCATCTGGCGGATCTCGCTGTCATCGTCGACGACCAGGATGTGCGGTACAGGGTTCATTGCGTTCTCGATGAAGGCAGGGGGACAGCGCCGCGCGGCGCGGCCATGGTAGCGCGCCTCAGGGGTTGGCCAGCTGGCGCTGGATCTCGCTTTCGGTATGTGCGTAGTCGCCCTCGCCGTAATGGCGGTAGACCACCCGCCCCTGCCGGTCGAGCAGGTACAGCGCGGGCCAGAAGCGGTTGCCCCACGCGTTCCAGATCCGGTACTGGTTGTCCTGCACCACCGGCCAGGTGATATCCAACCGTGCGATGGCCTTGCGCACGTTGCTGGGCAGCCCTTCATAGGCGAACTCGGGCGTATGCACGCCGATCACCCTCAGGCCCCGCGACGCGTAGCGTGCATGCCACTGGTGGACGTATGGCGCCACGTTGAGGCAGTTGCTGCAGGTGTAGGTCCAGAACTCGACCAGCACCACCTGCCCCTGCAACTGCTCCAGTGTGAGCGGTGGGCTGTTGTGCCAGGGCCCGCCACCGTCGAACTCGGCGGCGGGAACGGCCTGTGCCGGCTGCGCATCGGCCCCCGGGCTGGGCCAGGCCATCAACAGCGCAGCCCCACCCAGCAGGCCCATCAGCAACGGCAGCGCGTACGCACGCAGGGCGGCCATCGCTCAGCCCCCCTGCTCGGCCAGCGGCAGTTCCGCCGGCTTCACCCCTGCCGCTTCCAGGATGCTGTCGGCCACCTGCGCCGGATGCGAAAGCAGCGATACATGGCTGCTGCCGATCGATTGCAGCTGTGCACCGATGCGACGTGCGGTCGCGGCCTGCAGCTGCGGCGACAGCATGCGGTCATCGCGGCTGAGCACGTACCAGCTCGGCTTGCTGCGCCACGCCGCCACGTTCACCACCTCGCCCAGCGCGCTGGCCTTCAACGGGACCTGCGTGCTGTACAGCAGTGCGGCCGATTTTTTCATCACGTCCGGCGCGAAGTCCTGGGCGATGGCATCAGCCGGCAACGTCAGATAGCCATCCCTTTCCTGCAGTCGGGCCAGGCCCGGACCGACCGGGAAACCTTCGCCCTGTTGCGCCGAAGACTGCCCTGCATCCGGTGCAAAGGCCGCCACGTACACCAGCGCCTGCACCTTCGGGTCATTGCCCGCCTCGGTGATGACCGTACCGCCCCAGCTGTGGCCGACCAGCACCACCTTGCCGGGTGCAGCGGCAATCGCACGGCGGGTGGCGGCAACATCGTCGGCCAGCGAAGTGAGCGGATTCTGTACGGCCACCGCCGGCAGCTTCCAGTCATGCAGGGTACTGATGACCTTGCTCCAGCTGGAGCCATCGGCGAACGCGCCGTGCACCAGGATGACGGTGGGCGGTGCAGCGGTACCGGCCTGGGCAGCGAAGGCGGGGGCTGCGGCGCCGGCAAGGGCGAGAGCGGCAGCAAGCAACGAGGTACGGATCATGGGTGGCACTCCGGTGTTGGGAGTGGCCATTTCCCCCTGCCGGTGTATCGGCGCTGTTTCTCCGCGGCACGGAGTTGTACCGGACTGTAGGGCGCAGGCGGGTTTCTACAGTGGGATACATTCGGCCGCCGGGCCCGACCAGGCGCTACCGGGTGGATATCGCTGCCCGCACGCGGGCGCGCAACGCCCCGATGTGCCCCGACACATCGTCTTTGTATCTGACTGTACGAAACCCCGGCCGCGGCCACAGTCGCTGACAAAACCCCGGGCAACGGCACACGTTGCCGATACCTGCGCCGCCTGAAATGGCCTCCATCGACCACTGGCCCGCAGGACACCACCATGATCAGCACCGCCTCTTCCGTGTATACCCCCCGCCTGGACGCCGTCGGCCGCTGGCTCTCGCCATTGGCGCTGCGCACCCTGCTGGCCTGGGAGTTCTTTGAATCCGGCCGCGAAAAACTGGGCGGCCAGAACTGGTTCGCCGACCTGGAAGGTCGCTTCCCGTTCCCGTTCTCCGCCCTGCCCGCATCACTGAACTGGCAGCTGGCCACCTGGCTGGAACTGGTGGGTGCAGTGATGCTGCTGCTCGGCCTGGCCACGCGCTCGGTGGCTTATGTGTTCTGGGTGCTGACCGTGGTCGCCATCGCCGCCGTGCACTGGCCCGACCAATGGAACGGCCTGGGCGAACTCTGGCAGGGCTATGCAATCACCGACCAAGGCTACGGCAACTTCAAGCTGCCGCTGCTGTTCCTGGCCATGCTGCTGCCACTGATCCTCAACGGCGGTGGCGCACTCAGCGTCGACCGTCTGCTGGCCGGCTCGCAGCACGCCCCCGTTGGCAATGACGGCCTGGGTTGGGGCGTCAGCCTCATCGCCCTGCTGCTGCCGGTTGCCGCGCTGCTCCCCGGCATCGGCTTCGGCGGCGCCCTGCTCGGCGGTGTGCTGCTGGTGGGTTACGTACTGCGCCGTCGCCGCAACGCCTGATCCGCTTCGCCCCTTCACCGCGCTTCTTCCCTTCGTTTCCGTCGCCTTCAAGCGGCGTCCATCCCGCACGCCCCGCGTGCTTTCCCAAGGAGTCACCACCATGTCCGTCTCGACCAAGACCACCCCCTCCTCCCGCCTGCCGCGCATCGGTGCCATCGGCATCGCCCTGGCCGGTGGCCTGCTGCTGGCCGGCCAGGCCGCGGCGATCCAGCCACTGGCGATCAGTGCCGTGGCCATGAGCGCTGCCGCCGAAGGCAAGTGCGGTGAAGGCAAGTGCGGGGGCAACAAGACCGCCACCGGCAAGCCCGCCGGCAAGGCCAAGGTGGCCGAGGGCCAGTGTGGCGAAGGCAAGTGCGGCGACGCCTCGTTTGCCCGCACCGACCGCGACCACGATGGCCGGGTCTCGCGTGCCGAGTTCAACGCTGTGGCCGCCAAGCGTGCCGCCGAGTTCGACCGCATCGACACCGACCACGACGGCTACATCAGCGAGCAGGAAGCGCACGACTACCTGCGCAGCGTCTACACCGCCAACGGCAAGCCGATGCCGAAGGGCCTCTTCTCCCGCGTAGCCGATTGATCGACGTTCAACCGGCGCCGCCTCCGAGGCGGCGCCCTCTCCCTGGAGCATCCGTCATGAGCCTGCCCCTGCCTTCCGATGCCGCCGGTCTTGGCCTGCGCCGTGGCCTGATCGCCGAACTGCTGGCCATGCCGGCCGGTGCCATCGACTTCCTCGAAGTTTCGCCCGACAACTGGATCGGCGTCGGCGGTGCACACGGTGCAGCGCTGCGCAGGTTGAGCGAACGCCACCCCCTGACCTGTCATGGCCTGTCGCTGTCGCTGGGCGGTCCTGATCCGCTGGACCGCACCCTGCTGGCCCAGACGCGTGCCTTCCTCGACCTGCACCAGGTGCAGCTGTACAGCGAACACCTGAGCTACTGCGCTGCCGGTGGCCACGTCTACGACCTGCTGCCGCTGCCGTTCACCGCCGAGGCCGTGCATCACGTCGCCGGCCGCATCGCCCAGGTGCAGGAGATGCTGGGCCGACGCATCGCCGTGGAGAACATTTCCTACTACGCCGTTGCCGGTGCGGAGATGAGCGAGATCGACTTCATCAATGCCGTGCTCGCCGAGGCGGACTGCGACCTGCTGCTGGACGTCAACAACGTCTTCGTAAACGCCTGCAACAACGGTTACGACGCCTTCGAATTCCTGGCCCGCGTGCCGTCCCACCGTGTCGCCTCGCTGCACGTAGCGGGTCACTTCGATGAAGACGATGGCTTCAAGATCGATACCCACGGTGCGCCGGTGAAAGGTGTGGTCTGGGCGCTGTTGCGCGAGGCCTATGCGCGGGTTGGCGTGCGTCCCACTCTGCTCGAACGCGACTTCAACTTCCCGCCACTGGCCGAGTTGCTGGCCGAGGTCGCGCAGATCCGCCAGGCGCAGACCGAGGCACATTGGCCCGAGGTGGCCCATGGCTGAGTCGCTGGCCACCCTGCAACGGCGTTGGGCCGACCATGTGCGCGACCCATCAATGGCCGCACCCGATGGCATCGAGGCGCGCCGGCTGGCGGTGTACCGCCGCCTGTGCATCGACAGCCTGGACACCCTGCTGGCTGGCAGCCTGCCACGCCTGCAACACCAGTTGGGCATGCCGCGCTGGCGCGACACCGTGGAGCACTACTACGCCAGCCATACCTGTCGCACCCCGTTGTTCCCACAGATCGCCGGCGAATTCGCGGCCTGGCTGGCGATGCAGGACGCGGTGGCACTGCCGGCCTGGGCAGCGGAACTGGCGCACTACGAGAGCACGCAGCAGTCGCTGCACATTGAAGCGCGCGCCGCCGGGCGTTCGCTGCACCGCGTTCCGGTGGACAGTGATGTGCTGGCGGTTTCGCCGCTGGTGCAGGTGCTTGGCTACCGGTGGCCGGTACATGTGGACGAGATGTTGGAACCGATGCTGGATGCAGCTCCCACGCTGCTGCTGATGCGCCGCACGCCTGAATTCAGTCTGCGTGTCGAGGAACTGGCCCCGCTGGCCTATGCAGTGCTGTTGGCCTTCGGCGATGACGGCACACGTGTGGATGACGTATTGCAGACCGTGGCTGAAGCACATGGTGTCGCGCCGGATGAACTGCGTGCGGCCTGCATTCCAGTGCTGCGCGACCTCTGCAAAGCAGGCGTTCTGGTTGCGTCGACCGACCCCGGGGGGGGCCGGCGGGCGGCCGCCACTACCCCCTCTCCTTTCTTCGAGGCCTGATCATGACTGTTTCCAACACGTCCTTCCTGCACGGCTGGCGCCTGTTCGTAGCCATCAGCGTGGTCCTGATCGCGTTCGCACTGACCGCCTTCACTCTGTATCCCGATGCAGCCGAAGGCAGCCGCGCGGCGATCCGGCTCACCGCCCGCACATCGTTCCTGCTGTTCCTGGCGGCATTCACGGCATCCTCCTTCGCCACCCTGCTGCCCGGCCCGTTCACCCGGTTCCTGCTGCGCGAACGGCGCATCATCGGCCTATCCTTCGCGTTCTCGCACCTGCTGCATGCAATCGCCATCACCAGTTTCGGCATCCTCAACCCGGCGTTCTGGCCAGCACGCTCAGCGATGGCCAACCTCCCGGGTACGGTGGGCTACCTCGCCATCCTGGCGCTGGCCATCACCTCGCACCGGGGGCTCGCCCGGCGCATGGGATCCACGGCCTGGCGTCGCCTGCACGTGACCGGCATGTGGATCATCGCGGCGGTGTTCACCTACTCGTACTTCAAGCGCGTGCCGGGTAACTTCTGGTATGCGGTGCCATCGGCGCTGCTATTCACCGCCTTCGTGGTGCGCTGGATCGCCAAGCGGGCGCAAGCGCTGCGTCGAAGTGCGCATGCGCGGCCGCCGCTGCGGGCGGCCTGACGGGCCGGGGTCAGATCCCTTTGCCAAGCGCGAAGGGATCTGACCCCATCAGCCGTCACGTGTGGGGCGGTAGGCAGCGTAGGCATTGAGGATCTTCTGCAGCCGCGCGTGTTGCTTCGTCCCCATGGCTACCCGCTGCACGCGCTTCAGCAGCGTCTTCCACATATATCCGGAACGGAAGAAGTACGGGCGCACCTCAAGGAAGGTCAGCACGACATCCACCGTATCTGGATCGCGTTCGGCAAGTTGCTTCAGCGCGTTGGCGTAGCCCCCCGGGAAAGCAAGCTGTTCATAGCGCTGGTTGTATTCCGCGCAGGCTGCCACGTGCCGCTGCATTTCTTCCGGGCCACGCCAGCGCGCGCCAGCGGCTTCGCGGATGGCTTGGCGCAGCCGATTGATCTCGTCCGCATTGGCGCGGATAAGACGTTCCATGGGTGCGCGGGGATGGGACATGGTTCCTTCCATTTGGTTTGTCAGGGGTCAGATCCATTTCCCGCAGGCAAAGGGCTCTGACCCCACTTCAGGTCACGGGGCGCGGCGCAGGGTGATCAGGGTGATCTCCGAAGGAACGCCGATGCGTGCCGGGAAACCGGCCCACAGGCCAGCACCATTGCTCACGTACAGTGTCATGCCATCCACCTCGTAGCGACCGGACACATAATCGCCATTGGCGCGCTTCACCAGCTGGTCCATGCCGATGATCTGGCCGCCATGTGTATGCCCGGACAGCTGCAGCTTCACCCCACGCGCGGCCGCCTCGCGTGCGTTGCGCGGGCGATGGTCGAGCAGGATCACCGGCGCGCCCGGATCGGCGCCAGCCAGCGCGGCCTCCAGGTCCGGCAGCGGCAGACCGTAGCGTGCGGCCACGGGGTCGGTGACGCCGGCAATGGTCAGCGCCGCATCGCCGCGCCGCACCTGCAGGTGGCTGTTCTCCAGCACCTGCATGTGCAGTGCGCGGAACGCCTGCATCCACGCCTGGTACTGCGCGTAGTACTCGTGGTTGCCGGTGATGGCGATGACGCCGTCCGGTGCATGCAGATCAGCCAACGGGCGGGCGTCCTCGCGACGCGCCTCGACACTACCGTCGATCAGATCGCCGGTGATCACGATCAGGTCCGGCGTCAGTGCGTTGCTCTCGTCCACCACCTTGCGCACCCAGTCGCCAGTCAGCAGGCGGCTGGCATGGATGTCGGTCAGCTGCAGCACGCGATAGCCATCGAACGCGGCAGGCAAGCCGGCAATGCTCACCTCGATCTGCCGGGGCTTGGGTACCGCCATGCCCTGGCTGACGCCATAACCGCTCACGAGCAGGGCCAGCAGACCTGCCGTCGGCCGCAGCTTCGGCGCGCGCAGGACCGATACAGTACGCGGCCAGCGCAGCAGGTGCGACAGCAGCAGGCCGGCGTCCAGCACCAGCATCACCAGCGCCAGCAGCAACACGGCAGTGGAGCCGGTGGCCAGCGTGGCGATGGCCAGCTTCGGTATCTCCGGCGAGGCCATCGTGCCCCAGAAGGTGGCTACGATGCGCAGCTGCACGGCAACGCCCACCAGCAGCAGCGACAGCACGACCTTCATCCAGATGGGCATGCGCAGTGGCCAGAACAGGCGCCAGGCCACATACAGGCCCATCAACAAACCGATCGTACTCAGCACTGCAACCATCCGGGAAGGAAAACGGGCCCGCCATGGTGACGGTTGCCGGCAGTGTTGTGTAGAGCCGAGCCCGTACCCGGCTGCTCAGGAGGCAGTCGAGCATGGCTCGACTCTACAGAGGGCCAGTCGAGCAGGCTCGACTCTACGAAAGCCCGATGCGTTCCACCCGCAGGCGGGCGATGCGACGCTTCTCCATTGCCAGTACGGTGATGCGTACATCCGCAATCTCCACCGTGTCACCGATGTCCGGCAGGCGCCCCAGACGCTCCAGCACCAGACCGGAGATGGTCATGTAGTCGGCACTGCGTGGCAGCGAGACGCCGGCCAGGCGCTGCAGGTCGTCCAGGGTCAGCGCACCGTCGGCCTCCCACTGGTTCTCGCCCTGCGCCTCCACGCCATAGCGCTCGTCCTGGGTGTCGACCAGGTCACCGGCAATGGCCGCCAGCAGATCGTTGGCGGTCACCAGGCCTTCCACACTGCCGTACTCGTCCACCGCTACCGCCAACGGCACCGGGTGCTGGCGGATCAGTTCCAGCGCCTGCAGTGCGCTGGCGCTGGACAGCACGTACTGCGGCTCGCGCAGGTTGCCCTCCAGCTGCAGCGGCCTGCCCTGCAGCAGGTCGGCCAGAAGGTCGCGGCTCTGCACCACGCCGCGCAGGCTGTCCAGGTCGCCATCACCCACCAGCAGGCGGGTGTGCGGCGATGCCACCAGGCGTGCCACCACATCCTCCTGCCCACGTGCCAGGTCGATCCACTGCACGTCGGCACGCACGGTCATCACGCTCGACACCGGGCGATCAGCCAGGCCCAGCACGCTGCGGATCATCTCGTGCTCGGCCGGCTGCAACCGCTCTTCGGCATCGACGTGTTCGTCAGCGTTTTCGTCGTCGTGGCCATTGGCCGGGCGCGCGCCCAGCATGCGCAGCACGGCGTCGGCGGTACGCTGGCGGAAGGGCTGGCGACGCTCGTTGCGCTCGCGATTGAAGCGCACCCACTGGTTGAAGGCTTCAACCAGGATCGAGAAGGCGATCGCCGCGTACAGATAGCCCTTCGGAATCTTGTAGCCCAGGCCTTCGGCCACCAGGCTGAAACCGATCATCAACAGGAAGCCCAGGCACAGCACCACCACCGTGGGGTGCTTGTTGACGAAGCGGGTCAGCGGCTTGCTGGCCACCAGCATCAGCACCATCGCGATGGTCACCGCGGCGTACATCACGCCCAGGTTGTCGACCATGCCGACCGCAGTGATCACCGAGTCCAGCGAGAACACCGCGTCGAGCACCACGATCTGAGCCACCACCATCGCGAAGCTGGCGTAGACCTTCTTGCCATTGTCCTCATGCTGGCGGCCCTCCAGTCGCTCGTGCAGTTCCATCGTGCCCTTGAACAGCAGGAACAGACCACCGCCCAGCAGGATCAGGTCACGCCCGGAGAAGCTGTGGTCGAACAGCGTGAGCAGCGGTTCGGTCAACTTCATGATCCATGCCAGCGCGGCCAGCAGCACCAGCCGCATCAGCAGGGCCAGCGCCAGGCCGATCACCCGCGCGCGGTCACGCTGGTGCGGCGGCAGTTTGTCGGCCAGGATCGCGATGAACACCAGGTTGTCGATGCCGAGAACGATCTCCAGCACGACCAGGGTTGCAAGGCCCATCCATATCGAGGGGTCAGCCAACCATTCCATTTCAGGTCCGTTTCGTCAGTAGGTAAGGGAAAAGGGGAAACACTCAGTCAGCCTCCTGCGCCTGCGCCGGGTCATGCCCGAGCAGGTCACCGGGCGTGCACTGCAGCTCACGGCAGATCGCATCAAGTGTGGAAAAGCGGATGGCGCGCGCCTTGCCGGTTTTGAGGATCGACAGGTTGGCCAGGGTGATGTCGATGCGCCCGGCCAGCTCGGACAGGGTCATGCCCCGTTCCTGCAGCATGCGGTCCAGGGTGATGACAATCGCCATCAGATGACACCGTCGAGGTCATCGCGCATTGCCGCACCCACGACAAACACGCGTGCCAGCACGAACAGCATCAGCACCGCGACCAGGCCGGTGATCGACATGCCGCCGCCCACCTCCATCCAGGTGAAGTCCGGGCCCATCCAGGCGGCGTAGGCGCCGATCAGGATCGACAGCACCTCCATCGACAGCATCAGCCAGGCCATGCGCTGCAGGCGCTGTGCATTGGCGTGGGTGAACGGCCGCTCGCGCGCCGCCGACTTCAACAGCCGCAGCAGGTGGCGCAGGAACATCAGGCACAGCACCAGCAGCGCGACGATCGCGCCCAGGCCCAGGCAGAAATGCAGGAACAGGCCGCTGCCATGCACGGCAGCGGCATCAGCGTCGTGGATGCTGTCGAGCAGCCAGCTGCGGTCGTGGGCGACCAGCGGCACGGCCAGCAGTGCGGCCAGGATGCCCAGCCAGCACATCGCCCGCACCGCCTGTACGGCGGCCTGGGCCAGGGTGAACAAGCCTCGCGCGGGTCTGGCGCGGGCGGGACGAGCGGTCAAGCGGCCTCCGGCATTGGGGGTGGCCTCGCCGCCCCGGGTGAATTTATCGATAAACGATATACCACTTGCCGCGTGAAAGGCTGAATCGCGAGCGTGGGCCCTTCAGGGCCCAGGCGCGCCCTGCGCCAGCATCGCTTCGCCCGGGGCCGCCGAGGCCATCGCCTGCACGCCGGCTTCGGCCGCCTGCCGTGTGACCAGGCGGAATCGCACCTGCAGCTTGCCCTGCCCCGGCGTGGCCCAGCCGTACTGGATGGCCACCTGATCGGCCGACAGCGGCCCACGCCCTGGCAGCGACCGCACCTGCAACGGCTTCGGTGCGGCCTGCACCAACCGGGCGAATCCCTTCTGCACGACCGCCGCGTCGGCCTTTTCGGCGTAGACAGTACACGTGCCATCGTCAGCCCAGCTCACCGCATAGCGGCCACTGGCCAGAGGCACCATCCAGGCCACGCCCGATTGCCCCTGCAACAGCGTCGCGGCTTCGGCGGGCTGCAACGGCGACAGCCCATTGGATTCCATCAGCGACTGCAACCGCGCCGGGGCACCGATGTGCTGCATGCAGGCGGTGTCGAACAGCTCGCTGAAGGGATCCTGCGCCGGAGCCTTGGTCTTGGCAATACGCGCGGGTTGCGCCACCGCCAGGGTGGGCAGCAGGGCCAAAGCCAGCCAGAACACAGGACGCATCGGGATTCCACGCTACGGAAAACAGCAGGGAGGATGGCAAAGCCCGGGCGCCACGCGCAATGGGTCATGGCTTGACATGCGTAGATGACGCCCCCGGGTGCACCGATGATGCCGGCCAGCGGCCGGCACTACCGGGTGCTGTAGCGGTAGACCAGATCATCCGCATCGCTGCGCACGGCGTTCGCATCCAGCACCCCGCCCAGGCGCCGCGCGACGGCTTGTGATGCCAGGTTGTCCGGCGCCATGTAGCTGACCAGCGTCGGCAGCCGCACCACCACGAATGCCCAATCGCGTAGTGCACCGGCCGCTTCAGTGGCAAAGCCCTGCCCTTCATGGCCGTCGTACAGCAACCAGCCCAGCTCCTTTTCAGGAAACAGCGGGCCATGATTGATCCCGACCTGGCCGATGCAGGCTCCCGTATCGGCACGCTCGATCATCAACGCGCCATGGCCGAACAGCTGCCAGCTGGCCAGGTCGTGGCAGAACTGCCCCCACGCGGCGACCTCACCAAACGGACCGCCCATGCCGCACGCACGCGGCGACGCCAGGAATGCGGCGTAGACCTCGAAGTCATCGAGCCGTTGCGGGCGAAGCCGCAAGCGTTCGGTGTAAAGCGTGGGAATCTCGAGCATACCGTCGCGCGACCTCAATACACCGCCAGGTGGCCACAACCGCGGCGCTGTGGCTGCCCTTCCATCGTCACCTGCACGCTGGCCAGGGTGTCCACACCTTCGGCAGTGCGGCACGACTCACGCTTGATCTCGACGATGGCGGGCTGCTGGCCAAGCTCGCCGTTGAGCACGATCAGCGAGCTCGGTGCATCGGCCGGCTGCCCCGGATAGCGCAGCGTGCCCTTGAGGGTACGGCCGTCAGCGCTGAGGCTGGCATCGTGGTTGCCCTGGCCGGTGGAGGCGATCTCAATGCTCCAACCCGCACCGCCGCCGGTGAAAGCCGGCACCGGGCTCAGGTCGGCGGCAACCGAGGGGTGGCGTGGCGCATCCGCAGCGGTCTGCGACGAAGTGGAGGTACAGCCGGCCAGCATCCCGGCCAGCAGCGCTGCAGCAACGACGGGGCGAACGGTCATGATGCGCTCCTGCCAAATGGTCGAAGGTCCAGTCTAGGCAGCCATGCGTGCGCCAGCGATGAACATGATGTTTCAGCGTGGAATGCGCCCACCACCGGCGACCCGCACGCGGTCGCGGCCCTGCGCCTTGGCCTGGTACATGGCCGCATCGGCGGCACGCAGCAGGGTCCGCCAGCCCAAGGCGTCGGTAGCACCGCGGGCCACGCCGAAGCTGGCGGTCACCCGCAGCACGGTACCGCCGGCCACCACGATGTCCAGCTGCTGCAGCGCAAGCCGCAGCGATTCGGCCAGCTGTCGGCCAGCGGCCAGGTCACCGTCGGCCAGCAGCACCAGGAACTCCTCGCCACCATAGCGGGAAATGCTGTCGCTGCGGCGAAGATGGCGCTGCAGCAGTTGCGCCACCTGTACCAGCACTTCATCACCCGCATCGTGGCCATGACCATCATTGATCGATTTGAAGCGATCAACGTCCAGCAGGATCACCACTGCGCTCATCCGCCCCTCGTCGTGGCGCTGCTGCACCAGTTCCTCCAGCGCGCGACGGTTCAGCAGTCCGGTCAATTCATCGGTGCCGGCCAGCTGGCGCAGCTCGCTGGTCAGCGCCGAGCGTTCGCGCGACTTCTCGCGCAGCACTTCAATCGCATCGAACAGGCGCTGCATCTCGGCCAGCGGATGGGTGACATGCTGCTCGGGCCCAGGCGCTTCGGAGGCAATCTGGATCACCTGCCGTTGTGCCTGCAGCAGAGGCCGCAGGATCTGCAGATGCGCGATACGCAGCGCCACACCCAGTACCACCAGGGTTCCCAGCGCGGTGGCCAGAAGTACCGCCAGCCGCGTGGCCTCCCGGTTGCGGGTGTGCTCGAACCTGGCGATGGACACACTCAGGTAACCGTCACGCAGCGCCTCAAGCGACTGCAGGGTCGGCACGTAGCGCGTGGTGAACTCGGCAGCGGTCCACGGCGGCGGCAGGCCACGCCGCCCGTCGTCGATCAGCTGTTCGATCATCGGCAGTGACTCGCCGAAGAACTGCCGGCGCGCCATATCCCAATGCCAGGACAGCGTCGGATCACTGCGGAACACCGATTCGTGGCTGCCGGCCAGCCGCCACAGTTCCAACAGGCGGCCCTCGGTCTGCAGCGCCGCGCGCACCTGTTCGTTGCGCCAGGCACCGGGTACCGCCACCGGCGCCATCACGTTGGAGGCCAGACGCCCGCCGTGCTCGCGCAGGTCGATCAGCACCTGGCCCTGCATGGCTGGAATCGCCGCTTCGCGGTCGGCCCTGACCAGTACGTTGATCTGTGCCGAGGTCAGCAGGTGCAGGCGGTCGACCACGGCAAACATGCCGCTGATCGCGCGCTCCACGTCTTCGACGCGTCGTGCGTCGCGCGGCTGCGCTGCCACCCGGTCCACGCCCGCGCGTGCCGACTGCAGGCGACGTTGCGCGTCCGCCAGCATCCCATGCTCATCCACCACGCCCGGATCAGCCGTGAACACGGCATCCAGCTGCTGCAGCGCGGTGTCCACACGCCTGCGCACCACCGCCAGCTGCAGCGTA
This sequence comes from Stenotrophomonas sp. TWI1409, assembly GCF_039673015.1. Lineage (NCBI taxonomy): Bacteria > Pseudomonadati > Pseudomonadota > Gammaproteobacteria > Lysobacterales > Lysobacteraceae > Stenotrophomonas > Stenotrophomonas sp. TWI1409. The sequence continues at coordinate 30,680 of NZ_JBDJKU010000015.1, read as the reverse complement.
AGCCGCGCATGCTCGCTGGCATCGGCCGGGTCGGCACCGAGCAGGCTGTTGGCCGGGCCGCGTTCGGCCGAGACCAGGTTGGCCAGGTCGAAGGTCTGGCGCAGCTGGCGCAGGCTGACCAGGTTGTCCTCGGCAGCGCTGTAGCGCAGCGTGCCCTGGACGAGCGCGATGGCCATCAACGGCAGCGTACAGACCACGAACGACCCCGCCAGGATCCAGACCCAGGTCCGCAGTCCGATGGGCGATGCCTTGCCGGCCATGCAAATTTCCCCTGAAGTGCGGATCACTGTAGCCGCCGGTCCCGGCAGCGCCAAGCCAGTGCCGCGCGAACCGTGACCATGGGTATACCGCAGCCACCGCGAACGCGCCGGCAAGGTCTCACCCCGCGCCGGGCTGGGGCGAATGCGTCACACCCTGCCGTACTAGATCCAGCGCTGGTCGACCAGTTCGCGCTTCACGTAGGCGTAGAACACCGGCGCCGCCACCAGGCCGGGCAGGCCGAACGCCGCTTCCATCACCAGCATCGCCAACAGCAGCTCCCAGGCGCGGGCCTGGATTTCGCCGCCAACGATGCGCGCATTGAGGAAGTACTCCAGCTTGTGGATCACGATCAGGTACAGCAGCGCCGCCACGGCCACGTAGAACGAGACCGACAGCGCGACGATGGTGATGATGGTGTTGGAAATGATGTTGCCCACCACCGGCAGCAGGCCGGCGATGAAGGTGATCAGTACCAGGGTCTTGGACAGTGGCAGGTGCACGCCGAACAACGGCAGCACGCCCAGCAGGAAGATGGCGGTGAACACGGTGTTGAGCAGCGAGATCTTCACCTGCGCGAACACCACCTGGCGGAACGCGGTGGCCAGGCGGCTGGTGCGGCCGATCAGCTCCTGCGCCAGCGGGCCCATCTTCGGCAGCGGCAGTTCGTCATACAGCGCGATCATCGCGCCCAGCACCATACCGATCAGTACGCGTACGCCCACCTGCACCACCGAGGTACCGGCCACGCCCAGCTGGCGCTGATGCTCGGCGGCCCAGTCGTTCAGTGCCGTGCGCAGCGCCGGCATGTCCTCGGGGATGTACGGCTGCAGCAGCGCCGGCACCTGGTGCCGCGACGAATTGAGGATCTCCATCAGCCGCGCCAGCAATGCGTCCGGTCCACCGGTCTCGTTGCGGAAAAATGACGCCACGCCGATCCCGGCCAGCACCAGCGCGCTGATGATCACCGCTGACAGCACGATCACCGCGATCGCCCGCGCCCGGCCTGGCGGCAGCTTGCCCTCCACGGTGGAGGCCAGCAGGTGGGTCAGCTGGAACACCAGCAGGCCCGACAGCAGGGTCACCACCAGGCCCAGCTTCAACGCCAGCCACATGCCCAGCAGCATCATCAGCCAGGCCGCGATCCTCGGGACGGGGGGCTTGGGCTGGGCAACGAGGGCGTCTTGCATGGGCGGCACGTCCGGGCAGGGTGGCCCATGGTAGAGGATTGGCGGCGATGATTCCGGGTGCAGGATGAACAGGCAACACACGCGGATTCCGCCGCCCCTTCTCCGTCCATCGGCACGTCCGCAATCACGCCCGGATCACACCCGGTCCAGTGCCAGATACCGCGCCGTGCGCACGATCGTCTCACGCTCGCCGAAGCTGGCCAGCTCGCCGGCAACACGCCCGCTGTCGCCAGTCGCTGCGATCTCCTGCAGGGTGCGCTGCATGGCCCGGATCGCAGCGCGCTGCAGGTCCGAGGGAATGATCACCAGCCGGTAATCGAGTTCGGCCAGCCGCGCCACCGGCACCAGCGGCGTCTTGCCGCTGTGGAACATGTTGATCAGCTTCGGCCCGGGAACCTGCTGCGAAATCACCTCGATCTGCTCCAGCGTTTCCGGTGCCTCGACGAAGATCATGTCCGCGCCCGCGTCCACATAGGCCTGCGCCCGTTCGATCGCCGCATCCAGGCCTTCGCAGGCGATGGCGTCGGTACGCGCGATGATCATCAACTCCGGGTCGATCCGCGACTGGCAGGCGACACGGATCTTCGTGCACATCTCGCCCGCGTCGACCAGCGTCTTGTCATCCAGGTGTCCGCAGCGCTTGGGGAAGGCCTGGTCCTCGATATGCAGGGCGGCAACGCCTGCCCTTTCGAACGCGCGCACCGTGCGTTCAACATTCGCGGTGCCGCCGAAGCCGGTGTCAGCGTCGGCGATCACCGGCAGATCGCAGGCATCGACGATCCGTTCAACCTGCGCAAGCACTTCGCTGAGGCCGAGCAGGCCGATGTCCGGCACGCCGGCCGAACGTGCAATGGCGCCGCCGCTGGCATAGACCGCATCGAAGCCGGCCAGCTCCACCAGGCGTGCCGACAATCCATCGAATGCACCTGGCGCAATCACGCTGCCCTGGCGGAGCAGATCGCGCAGCCGACGTGTCTTTTTCATGGGGTCTCCCTTGTCGTTGGACATCTGCCGTGGGATACCGATGATGTTGCCGCCAGCGGCGACCGTCCAATACCGTGTTCGTACAGCACCAGAACGTTTGAGGTTCCAATGGAACTGCGGCACCTGCGCTACTTCGTCATGACTGCCCAGCTGCAGAGCTTCACCAAGGCCGCCGAGGCCCTGCATATCGCCCAGCCGCCGCTCGGGCAGCAGATCCGCGCCCTGGAGGAAGAGATCGGCACACCGCTGTTCCACCGGCAGGGACGCGGCATCGTGCTCAGCGATGCTGGCCAGGTATTCTGGAAAGCCGCGGAGGACATCCTCGCGCGCGTCGACCAGGCCAAGGAGGAGGCGCTGCGCGCCGCACGCGGCGAGGTCGGCACGTTGACATTGGGGCTGACCGAATCGGCGACCTACAACGAGGCGGTCACCGCGCTGATGCGCAGCTTCCAGCGGGCGCATCCGGCAGTGCAGGTGCGGCTGGTAGAAGATGGCAGTGAATCGCTGGTCCGGCGCCTCGATGATGGCGAGCTCGATGCAGTAATCGTGCGCCCGCCGTTTTCCAATACCGGTGAACGGATGACACAGCAACTCAGTGCCGAACCCCTGGTGGCAGTACTGCCGGCCGATCACCCGTTGGCGTGCCGGACGAGCATCGCGCTGATCGAGCTGCGCGACGAGCGCTTCATCCTGTTCTCGCGGAAATCGGGCCAGGGCCTGAGTGCAGACGTCGTCGCTGCCTGCCGCAGCCAGGGCTTTGCGCCTACCATCCAGCAGGAAGCGCCGCAGGTGGCTTCGGCGATCAACCTTGCCGCTGCCGGCCTGGGCATCGCCATCGTGCCGGCCTCGATGCAGAGCATGCACCGCAGCGGCCTGGCTTTTGTTGCGCTGGAACTGGGCATGCCGACCACTACGCTGCAGTTGGCGGTGCGCTGCAAGCCTCCGGCAACGGCCGCCCAGCTGCTGGCCTGCGCCAGAGACGTGTCAACACCTCATTCGCCATAGCTGGCGTTGTTCTTGCCCTGGCGCTTGGCGTGGTACAGCGCGCGGTCGGCCAGTGCCAGCCAGTCCTCGACGCTGCCACCGCGCGGCGTCGCCGCGATTCCGATGCTGACGCTGAACTCGATGCCCGGGGTTGCCTGCCGTGCTGCCTCCAGAAGTTGCAGCCGAACCCGCTCTGCCACATGCATCGCATCGACGGGCGCACAGTCCTGCAGCAGCACGACGAACTCGTCGCCTCCCAGCCGCGCAGGGGTATCGCCAGGCCGGGCGAAGGCGCGCAAGGTGGAGGCGATATGGCGCAGCACTTCGTCCCCGGCGCGATGACCGTGCGAGTCATTGATGCGCTTGAAGTCATCCACATCAAGCATCAGCAGGCAGGCAAAACCACCCTGCCCCTGCGCCTTGTCCAGTGCCTGCTGCGCACGGACGATCAGGAAGCCGCGGTTGGCCAGCTCCACCAGCGGGTCCATGCGGCTCAGCCGCTTCAACTGGCGGTTCTGCGATTTCACCCGCCGCGCCAGCTGCCAGCTGAGGATGCTGAGGCCGATGCCGTAGACGAACAGGAACGGCACGCTGAGCACGATCGTGCGCTGCGATGACACCGGCTGGTAAGGAAACCCGAGCCCCCACCAGGTGAGCGCGAACCCCACCACCAGTGCCAGTGTGGCCCGTACCGCCAGCTTCACCCCACCGGCGGCGATCTTGTCGGCGACCAGCAGCGCGGCGAACAACGCACTGGGTACCACGCTGAGCCCCATGAAGGCGATCCAGCCACCGCCAAAGAAGGAATCAACCACCATGCAACGGAACTGGACCACCGCAGGCTGCCGTGAGCGCTGGGTCAGCACCAGCGCGAGCGCCGGCCATGCCAACGCATTGAGCAGCAGCAACGCCCAGGCCAACACACCGTCCTGACGTTCAAGAATGATCGAGGCGATGGGAATCGCGCCCAGCCCATTGCCCACGAAGCGCATCCAGCCGATGCGACGTGCCGCGCCGATGCCTTCGACCGCGACTTCCGTCGAGTCCGTCAAGAACGGCATTGCCGACCCCCTTGCGCGATCGCACGCCCTTGCCGGGCGGCCTCTGGTGAGTCTGACAGCTCTGCGTCAATTCGGGATCAAGGATTCACGGCGGTTACCCTGCCTCACCCACGCCTGGGTGGCGCCGTTGAACCCCGCAGCATCAGGCTGAAATCCAGCGTCTGCTGCAGCGGCACATCCATGTGCTCGATGATGGCAAGCAGCAGGTTGACCGCGCGCTCACCGATCTCCCGCATCGGTTGCCGGATGGTGGTCAACGGCGGCGTGAGGTAGCGGGAAGATGCCAGATCATCGAAGCCGACGATGGACAGGTCCTCCGGCACGCGGATGCCCAGATCGCGGCAGGCCGCCAGGGTGCCCAGCGCCATCTGATCGCTGAAACAGAAGATCGCCGTTGGCGCAGACATGCCGTCCAGCAGCGCCATGGCAGCCGCATGGCCGGATTCCACCGAAAAGTCACCCGGCACGATGTTCAGCTGGCGCAGGCGTCCACGCGCCTTGCTGGCCGCCCGCACCCCTTCCAGCCGTTGCTGGTGCAGCGGATTGTCCGGCGGTCCGCCGACCACGGCGATCCGCTCGTGTCCCAGCCCATACAGATGCTCCATCACCACGCGCGCGGCCGCGGCGTTATCGATATGGACGCTGGGAATGCCCAGTGCGGGGTCGAACTCGCAGCCGTTGATCACCGGCGCGGCGGCACCGCGCTGCTGGACGATCTCGCGCGCCGTGGGCGGCAGGCGGTGCCCCAGCACGATCATGCCATCAGCCTCGTTGCGCCGGAGCATCTGCGCATAGCGCTCCTCGCGGTCGGGTTGATGCTGGGTATCGCCGAGCAGAACCGCATAGCCGACCGCCTGTGCGGCGTCCTCCGCCCCCTGCAGGATCTGCGCGAAGAACGGATTTGCGATGTCCGGGACGGTGACCAGGATCTTGCCGCTGCGCTGGGTCTTGAGCGTGCGGGCCACTGTGTTGGGCACATAGCCCAGTGCGGCGGCGGCCTGCTCGATGCGCGCGCGGGTAGCCGGCAGCACTTTGTCCGGCCGGGAAAGCGCCCGCGACACCGTGCCTGCGGAGACGCCGACGTGCTTCGCGATGTCGTAGATGGTGGCCATGGCGTTAGTTCTCCTGTCTGCTGTGCAGTGCACAACAGGTCCTGCGTGAGCCCCTGCTAGGATAATGCAATCGATTGCATCGAGGGCGAATCACGTTGAAGACGCTCAAGGGTCCAGCGCTGTTCCTGGCGCAGTTCATCGGCGACACAGCTCCTTTTGATCGGCTGGACACGCTGGCCGGATGGGCCGCGGGTCTGGGCTATTCTGGCGTACAAGTCCCCACCGGCGCGCCCCACCTGTTCGATCTGGCCGAGGCCGCGCGCAGCCAGGCGTACTGCGACGACGTCGCCGGCATGCTGGCCGGTCATGGCGTGCAGATCACCGAGCTGTCCACCCATCTGCAGGGGCAGCTGGTCGCGGTGCATCCGGCCTACGACAGTCTGTTCGACGGATTCGCGCCGGCGGACAAGCGCGGCGATCCGGCTGCCCGCCAGGCTTGGGCAGTCGAGCAGCTTCTGCTGGCCGCCAAAGCCAGCCAGCGCCTGGGGCTGACCGCGCATGCCACGTTCTCCGGCGCATTGGCCTGGCCCTATTTCTATCCCTGGCCGCAGCGTCCACCGGGACTGGTGGAAGAAGCCTTCGCCGAACTCGGCCGCCGCTGGCGCCCGATCCTCGATGCCTTCGATGCCTGCGGCGTGGATCTCTGCTTCGAGATCCACCCAGGTGAGGACCTGCACGATGGCGCGACCTTCGAACGCTTCCTCGACGTGGTGGATCATCACCCCCGCGCCAAGATCCTGTACGACCCCAGCCACCTGCTGCTGCAGCAGATGGACTACCTGGGCTTCATTGACCGCTACCACGCGCGCATCGGCATCTTCCACGTCAAGGACGCGGAGTATCGCGCCAGCGCGAGCAGCGGCGTGTATGGCGGCTACCAGGACTGGATCGATCGTCCGGGCCGGTTCCGTTCGCCCGGTGATGGCCAGATCGACTTCAAGGCGATCTTCTCCAAGTTCGCCCAGTACGACTTCCCCGGATGGGCGGTACTGGAATGGGAGTGCTGCCTGAAGCACCCGGAGGACGGCGCACGCGAAGGTGCCGCCTTCATCCGCGACCACATCATCCGGGTGACCGAGCGCGCCTTCGATGACTTTGCCGACAGTGGCACGGACGCCGCATCACTGCACCACATGCTGGGAATCTGAGCCATTACCGCCCCGGGAGGGCAAGCCATGTCGCACGCCATGTCGCGCTTGGGCGCGATGATGTTTCTGCAGTTCTTCATCTGGGGAGCGTGGTTCGTGACCCTCGGGACGTACCTGGTACAGGGCCCGCTGCAGGCCAGCGCCAGCCAGGTGGCCACCGCCTTCCTCAGCCAGTCGATCGGCGCGATCGTGGCGCCGTTCCTGGTCGGCCTGATCGCCGATCGCTACTTCGCCGCGCAGCGCATCCTAGCGGTGCTGCACCTGGCCGGCGCGGTGCTGATGTGGCTGGCGTCCACTGCTTCCAGCTTCAGCATGTTCTCGGCCTACGTGATGGGTTACATGCTGCTGTTCATGCCCACGCTGGCACTGGCCAACAGCGTGGCGATGCGGCACATGCAGTCGCCCGAGAAACAGTTCCCGCTGGTACGCGTGGCCGGCAGCATCGGCTGGATTGTCGCAGGCGTGCTGATCGGCTGGCTGGGCTGGGAGCAGGCCCATCGGCTTGAACTGACGTTCCGCATGGCGGCGCTGGCATCGCTGGTACTGGGCCTGTATGCGTTCACCCTGCCGCACACGCCGCCACTGGCACAGCAGCGCGATGCCGGGCTGGGGCAGATCCTCGGGCTGGATTCATTGCGGCTGCTGAAGTCGCGTGCCTACCTGGTGTTCTTCCTGGCGTCCATCGCCATCTGCATCCCGCTGTCGTTCTACTACAACTTCACCAATCCGTATCTCAACGACCTGGGCGTGCGCGGCGCAGCGGGCCTGCAGTCGCTGGGCCAGGTTTCCGAGGTGCTGCTGATGCTGGCCATGCCGTTCCTGTTCGTGCGGCTGGGGGTGAAGACCATGCTGGCGGTCGGCATGGCGGCGTGGGTGGTGCGCTACGTCCTGTTCGCCTTCGGCGATGCGGGCAGCGGCTTCTCGCTGCTGGTGATCGGCATCGTGCTGCACGGCATCTGCTACGACTTCTTCTTCGTCACCGGCCAGATCTACACCGATGCCCATGCCGGCCCCGCCGTGCGCAGCAGCGCGCAGGGCTTCATCACCCTGGCCACGTACGGCGTGGGCATGCTGATCGGCACCTTCCTGTCCGGCGCGGTGGTGGAGCACTTCACCACCGAGGCCGGCCCCGACTGGCAGCAGATCTGGCTGTTCCCGGCTGGCGTCGCGCTGGTGGTGCTGATCGCCTTCCTGCTGCTGTTCCGCGACCGGCCCGCCGTGGCCGCCGCATCTTCCACACGCTGAGGATTCGAGCCGATGCCAACGCTTGGAATCGCCATCGTCGGCGCCGGCATGATCGGCGCCGTGCACCGCCGCGCGGCCTTGCTCGCCGGTGCCGAGGTACGCGGCGTTGCCGCTTCGTCAGCGCAGCGCGCGCGTGAGATGGCGCAGCTGTGGAATGTCCCGCGCGCCTATCGGGACATCGAGGAGGTGATCGCCGATCCGCAGGTGCAGGTCGTGCACGTCTGCACGCCAAACCATCTGCACCGCGCGATGGCGCAGGCCGCGCTGGAAGCCGGCAAGCATGTGATCTGCGAGAAACCGCTGGCGACCACGCTGGACGATGCGCAGGCCCTTGCAGCATTGGCCGCCTCAACCGGGCTGGTCGCCACAGTACCTTTCGTTTATCGCTACCACCCGGTGGTGCGCGAGGCACGCGCACGCATCGCCGAAGGTGATCTGGGGCCACTGCACCTGATCCACGGCAGCTATCTGCAGGACTGGCTGCTGGACCCGGCCAGCAACAACTGGCGCGTGGACCCGGCGTTGGGTGGCGCATCGCGCGTGTTCGCCGACATCGGCTCGCACTGGTGCGACCTGGTGGAATGGGTCAGCGGCGAGCGCTTCGCCGAAGTCAGCGCGGCGTTCTCTACGGTCATCGCCGAGCGCGGCGCCGTCAGCGGACAGAGCTTCAGCACGCCAACCGCAGCCAGCGCAATGCAGGCGGTAACGAGCGAGGACGTAGCGGCGGCGATGTTCAGGACCGGCGCCGGTACGCTGGCATCTCTGACGGTCAGCCAGGTCTCGGCCGGACGCCACAACCGCCTCTGGTTCGAGATCGACGGTGCCAAGGCCAGCGTGGCCTTCAACCAGGAGGACGCCGAGCGCCTGTGGATCGGCCTGCCCGACCAGCGCGAGGAGATCTTCGTGCGCGGACCGGGCGCCGGCGGTGCCGAACAGCGCCGGCTGTCGGTGTTGCCGGCCGGCCACGCGCAGGGCTACGCCCAGTGCTTCGAAGCGTTTGTCGCCGACACCTATCGCGCCATCGAGGGCGAGCGGCCGCAGGGCCTGCCCACCTTCGAGGACGGCCTGCGCTCGGCGCAGATCGTCGATCGTGTCATTGCATCAGCCAGGTCGCGTGCCTGGACCACCATCGGTTGAATCCCGGGAGGATCTGTTGATGAAAGCCCTTGTCCATGGAACTGCAAGCCTCATTCTGCTGCTCGCTACCCTGCCCGCTTTCGCAGTCGAAGCCGCCAGCACGCAGAAGCCGATCGCGGTACAGATGTACACCCTGCGCGATGCCGGCTCGCTCGAGCAGCAGCTGAAGATCGTCCGCGACGCCGGCGTCCATGCGGTGGAAACGGTCGGCACGCAGAACACCAGCGCCGCCGAGCTCAAGCAGCTGCTGGACCGGTATTCGATCAAGGCAGTTTCATCGCATGTGCCGCTGGCCGAGCTGCGCAGCAACCTGGATGGGGTGGTGACCTTCAACCGGTCGATCGGCAACACGACACTGGTGGTGCCGTACCTGGACAAGAAGGATCGTCCGAGCGATGCCGCCGGCTGGACCGCCCTGGGCCAGGAACTGGGCCGCATCGCAAAGCAGGTGCGCGGTAAAGGCATGCGCCTGGCCTACCACAACCACGACTTCGAACTGGCCGACTTCGACGGCAGGACCGGACTGGAGCTGCTGTTCGCCGCCGCCGGTCCAAACCTGCAGACCGAGCTGGACCTGGCCTGGGTCGCGCGTGCAGGCCTGGACCCGGCCGTGATGCTGGCAAAGTTCCGCGGCCACGTATTCGCGGTGCACGCCAAGGACAATGCACCGAAGGGCCAGGCCCAGGACGAAGGCGGATTCGCTGCGGTGGGCCAGGGCGTACTGGACTGGAACGCGATCCTGCCTGCTGCGGCAGCCGCCGGCGTGCATTGGTACATCATCGAGCACGACCAGCCACGCGATCCGGCCAGGATCATCCAGGCCGGTGCGGACTATCTGCGTGAACACCTGACCACCCGCGTGCCCGCCCATGCGCGGCGCTGACGCATCAAGGAGCCCCACATGAAAATGATCCTGGCAATGGCGGTGGCCCTGGGTGGCATGAGCGTTGCGACAACCGCCTGGTGCAAGGACGACCCGGCTGCGGGTGCAAAGCTCTACACCGCGAACTGCGTGGCCTGCCACGGCGCCGATCGTGCGGGCATGCCGGGCGCGTTCCCGGCGCTCACCGACATCGGCAAGCGCATGGCACCCGCACAGATCAAGGAAAAGATCAGCAAGGGCGGTGGGCTGATGCCGCCCTTCTCCCAGCTGTCACAGCAGGAGATCGATGACATCGCCAGCTATCTGGCGAAGTAAGCGGCCGGCAACCACACCGGCCATGTGCCACTACAGCTCGCGCACCCAGATGTTGCGGTAGCTGACCCTGGCGTCATGTTCCTGCAGATAGAGCGGCGCGCACCCATGCGGCGCGTACGACGGTGCGCCAATGTACTCGGTCTTGCCCGCCAGCACCGTGTCGTCCTGCACCAGGACGCCGTTGTGCAGCACCGTGATGCGCGCGGGCGACACAAGCCCACCGCCCTGCGAGAAGCGCGGCGCCTTCCAGAGGATGTCGTAGGCCTGCCACTCACCCGGTGCGCGCGAGGCGTTCACCAACGGCATGGCCTGCTTGTAGATCGAGCCCGCCTGGCCATTGGCATAGGTCGGGTTGTTGTAGCTGTCGAGCACCTGCAGCTCATACAGCTCCTGCAGGAAGATGCCGCTGTTGCCGCGGTTCTGTCCGTCGAAGCCCTTCGTGTCGGTAGGCGTGCGCCACTCGACATGCAGCTGGACGTCGCAGAAGCGTTGCCGGGTGCGAATGCCCTTGCTGCCGGGCACGACGGTCATGGCGCCATCGGCAACCTTCCAGGGCACGCCTCCGCCCTGCTCCGACTCCCACGCGGAGACATCCTTGCCATCGAACAGCACGATTGCGTCGGACGGGGCCTTGCCTGGCGGCGTAGCCACGGTCGCAGGTACCGGCGTCCACACCTCGGTCTTCTTCGGATCGCGCGCGGCGTCGGCACCGTTCTGCGCGAACACGGGTGAGGTGGTGGCCAGCACGGTGGCCGCGATCAGCAGCGGCTTGATCATCGTGTTGCGCTCCATCAGCTGGTCCCCCATGCGGGCGTGCCGGGAACATAGGCGAGGTCGCCGTCGTAGCGCCCCGGCACGGCGACGTACTGCAGCACCCCGGTGGCGCCGACCTTGGAGGTGAAGAAGCCGAAGATGGCCAGCTGCTTGAGCATCGTGAAGTAATGCGGCATCGCCTCGCCCTCTTCAGGCGTACCGGTTTCGGTCACATCGGCATGGCGTGCCTTGGCTTCGGCGTCCAGCGTGCGCAGCAATTCGGCGCGGGCTTCCGGCGTGAGCGACGCGAAGCGACCGCCGGCGCGTTTGTCGATGTCGGCCAGCCCTGCGCGGAACGTCGCCTGCTGCCGGGCGGTGTAGCAGTCACTGACGAACGTCGCCATGAACAGGCCGGCGCCGGCATCCTTCGCCCCTGGTGTCCGGGTCCGCGGCAGGATGGTCTCGGCGATCTCGTCCAGCGTAGCGACGTCGGTATCGGAGAAATGAATCTTGGTGGCGCCCGCCGGTGCCTGACCCTGCACAAGGGCAGGCAACCCAACCATGGCCGCACCGGTGGCGGCGACGATCATCTTCAACAGCTCGCGGCGATCCATCAGAGATTCCCCGCTTTCAGTTCGCGCACCGCATGATCTGCGGCCCGAGCCGTCAGCGCCATGTAGGTCAACGAAGGATTCACGCAGGCGCTGGAGGTCATGCAGGCACCGTCGGTCACATAGACATTGGGTGCATCCCAGACCTGATTGTGCTGGTTCAGCACCGAGCTCTTCCGATCACGTCCCATGCGCGCGGTCCCCATTTCGTGGATGCCCTTGCCCGGGGCGTAATCGTTGTCGTGCATCTTCACGTCCTTGACACCGGCCGCCTCCAGCATCTCGGCGGCATCGGCGGCCATGTCCTTGCGCATCGCCAGTTCGTTGGCGCGCATGGCAACGTCCATCGCCAGCACCGGCAGCCCCCACTTGTCCTTGCGGTCGCGGTCCAGGCGGATCGTGTTGTCGTGGTGCGGCAGCATTTCACCGAACCCGGTCATGCCGATGCGCCAGTCACCGGGCACGGTCAGCGCCTCCTTCAGATCGGCACCGATGTTCAGCTCGGCGATCTCGCGCGACCAGCCGGTGCGGCTGGCACCGCCCTGGTAGCCGAACCCGCGCAGATAGCCGCGCTTGTCGGCCGCAACGTTGCGGAAACGCGGAATGTAGAAGCCGCAGGGGCGACGCCCGAAGTAGTACTTGTCTTCGTAACCCTCGACCCGGCCGGAGGCGCCCGCACCGAAGTGATGGTCCATCACGTTGTGCCCGAGCTCGCCCGACGATGAGCCCAGCCCGCCCTCCCACACATCAGTGGCCGAGTTCATCAACAGCCACGTCGAGTTGAACGACGACGCGTTGAGGAAGATGACCTTGGCGGTGTACTGGTAGGTCTGGCCGGTTTCGGCATCGATGACCTCCACACCGCGGGCACGCTTGCGGTCCTTGTCGTAGAGCACTTCCTTGACGATCGAGAACGGCCGCAAGGTCAGGTTGCCGGTCTTCATCGCCGCCGGCAGTGTCGCTGCCTGGGTGGAAAAATAAGCGCCGAAAGGGCAACCCAGGATGCACTTGTTGCGGTACTGGCAGTTGACGCGGCCCTGTTCCGGCATGGGCTTTGTGATGTTGGCAGTGCGCGAGTGGATCATATGGCGCGTTCCGCCGAAGGCCTTCTTGATACGCGCGGCCACATCCTTCTCGACGATATTCAAGGGAATCGGCGGCAGGAACTCGCCGTCCGGCAACACGTCCAGTCCTTCGCGCGTGCCGGCGATGCCGGCGAACTTTTCCACATGGTCGTACCACGGCGCGATATCGGCGTAGCGGATGGGCCAATCGGCCGCGATGCCGTCCTTGAGGTTCGCCTCGAAATCCAGGTCGGAGAAGCGATAGCTCTGCCGGCCCCATAGCAATGAGCGGCCGCCGACGTGGTAGCCACGGAACCAGTCGAAACGTTTGGTCTCGATGTAGGGCGAGTCCTGTTCGTTGGCCCACATCCCTTCCAGATTCTCAGCCAGGCCGTAGTCGCGCATCAGCACCGGGAAGTCGGCCTTCATCGCCTGCGTTGGCCGGTTGCGATGCGGGAAGTCCCACGCTTCCTTCATCGCATTGACGTAGTCCTTGACGTGCTCGATGTTGCGTCCGCGTTCCAGCATCAGGACCTTCAGGCCCTTTTCGGTCAGCTCCTTCGCCGCCCAACCGCCACTGATTCCCGAGCCAACAACAATGGCGTCGTAATGATTATCTGCCATGGGTTTCTCACCTGGGTGGATATCGTTTCAGACGTCGCAGAGGCGGATCGCCTCGCGCAATGAGCCAACGGGATCGGGCGCTGCAGGCGTGAACTCCTGCGCCAGATACCCCTTGAAACCGGTGTCGCGGATCGCGCGGCAGATGGCCGGATAGTGGAGCTCCTGCTGGTCTCCGATCTCGTTCCGGCCGGGCACGCCTGCGGTGTGGTAATGCTTGAAGCAGGCGTGATGCTTGCCGATGGTGGCGATGATGTCGCCCTCCATGATCTGCATGTGGTAGATATCGTAGAGCAGGCCGAAGTTGTCCGAGCCGAGTCGCTGGCAAAGCTCCACGCCCCATGCCGAGTGGTCGCACAGGTAGTCGCGATGATCGACCCTGGAATTCAGCAGCTCCATCACCAGCACCACCCCGCGCTTCTCGGCGTGCCCGAGTATGCGCTTGAGGCCGGCCTCGGCATTGGCCATGCCTTCGGCGGGGTCCATGCCGTTGCGGTTGCCGGAGAAGCAGATCAGGTTGCGATAGCCGGCATCGGCCACCAGATCAATGTGCCGCGTGTAGCGCTCCACCAGCTGGTCATGGAACTGGCGGCCGGCAAAGCCCTTGGTCAGGCCCAGCTCCGCGCCGTTGCACATCGAGCTGTACACGCCATTCGCCTTCAGCGTGGACCAGTCTTCCGGGCCGACCAGGTCGATCGCGGCAAAGCCGATGTCCTTCACCGTCGCGCAAAGCTGGGCGACGGACAGCTGCGGGAAGGTCCAGCGGGCGACAGAATGCTTCAGGTTGCCCTTGAGCGGCGCCATGGCGGCGAATGCGGGCAGCGTACCCGCAGTACCCAGAGCTACGCCTCCAGCAACCGCCATGCGCAACGCATCGCGCCGCGTGAGGCCCGTCGCCGGGGCCGGTCTGATCGAATGGATGGACATCCACCTGCCGGCCTCCCAACCGGTATCAAACGCAACGATTCACAGCAATGCAATCGATTGCACCATAGGGGAGGAAATTGTCTGTTTGCAAGTCGCGGTGCACGAAAACCGATGCTGCGGGGCACAACTCCGAAGGGATTCCGGATAAAGAAAAGCCCCGCATGAGCGGGGCTTTCTTTTCTGCTGCGAACGAGCGTTCGATCAGAACGGAATATCGTCGTCAGCGAAGTCGTCCATCGGCGGCGCCTGCTGCGGCTGCGGGCGCTGGTTGCCACCCTGGTTGCCGTAACCGCCGCCCTGATTGCCGCCCTGGTTGCCATAGCCACCGCCCTGGCCGCCGCGCTGGCCACCGCCACCGCCGCCGTACTCCTGGCGCGGCGCCTGCTGGCGCTGCGGGCGATCGCCGCCGTAGTTGCCGCCACCGCCGCCACCGCCGCCTTCACCACGGCCGCCCAGCATCTGCATTTCATCGGCAACGATGTCGGTGGAGTACTTCTCCACGCCGTCCTGGCCGGTGTACTTGTCGTAGCGCAGGCTGCCTTCGACGTAGACCGAGCTGCCCTTGCGCAGGTACTCGCCGGCGATCTCGCCGAGCTTGCCGAAGAACACCACGCGGTGCCATTCGGTACGTTCCTGCTGGTTGCCATCCTTGTCCTTGCGGACGCTGGTGGTGGCCAGGCTGATGCGGGTGATCGCCATGCCGCTCTGGGTGTACTTCACGTCCGGGTCGTTGCCGAGGTTGCCGACCAGGATGACTTTGTTGATGCCGCGCGCCATAGATGGATTCTTCCGTTGTCCGGGGCTGGACCAGTGATAGCACACCCGACGGGGTGCCGATACGCTGGACCTCCCACGGTTGCGAATGGGGGATATCGGAACGAGGCATCTTACCATTCCCTTCGCCCCCGGCCCGTCGGGAATCCGGCCGATCCGGGTCGGAACCGGCCTCAACGAAGCAGGGGACGATCCAGCAGCAGGCCGGTGACCCGCGTAACCTCCCCCACCGCCACCACCTTGGGCCCTTCATGGCAGTGGAAGCGCACGCCCGGCTGGATACGCTCCCGGTGCAACCCCGCCCTCAGCACCTCATTGACCACGGTCAGGCCCGCCAGAAGGGGCTCGCCCACCGGCAGCGGCAGCTCGGTCGCCCAGCTGTCGCCCTCAGCGTGCCGGAAGTCGGGCCAGATCATGAACAGCTCGGGTGTCCCGGCGTCATCGGCGTAGGCGAAGTCCCAGCGGATACCGTTCCGGGCCGGGCTGCGTCGCCCGCCCTCCTCCGGCGCGAGGATACGGATCCGCGCCTCGAAATCATCCGGAACATCCGGGTACAGGCGAAAGGACACCGCTTGGCTCCATCAGGCTGTGGCACTGACCGTCGCACACCCGCGACCTTGACCACAAGCGGCGTCGGCCAGGACGGCCGGCAGCCACCGCATGGCATCATGCCCAGGCACCTTCCGCCTGCCCCCTTCCGCGTTCCCATGACGATCAAAGGCAAAGCCACCTCCCTGGACATCGCCCACCTGGCCGGGGTCTCCCAGCCGACCGTGTCGCGGGCGCTCCGTGGCAGCCCGATGGTCAACGCCGAGACCCGCGAGCGCATCCTGCGCATCGCCCGCGAGCTGAACTACAAGGTCGACAAGAACGCCTCCAGCCTGCGCCTGCGCAACGCCGGCACCCTGGCCCTGCTGTTCTTCGAAGACCCGACCAACGACGACTCGCTGATCAACCCGTTCTTCCACTCGATGCTGGGCTCGATCACCCGCGCCTGCGCCCTGCACGGGCAGGACCTGCTGGTCTCGTTCCAGCAGTTGTCCACCGACTGGCAGGCCGACTACGAGGACAGCAACAAGGCCGACGGCATCATCCTGCTCGGCTACGGCGACTACCACGAATCGCGCGACCGCCTGCAGCGGCTGGTCGAACAGGGCACGCACTTCGTGCGCTGGGGCGCCGCCCTGCCCGGCCAGCCCGGCGTGTCGATCGGCAGCGACAACTTCCAGGGCGGGCATGACATCACCACCCACCTGTTGCAGCAGGGCTGCCGCCGCATCGCCTTCCTCGGCCATGCCTCCAGCCATTACCCCGAATTCCAGGAACGCTACCGCGGCCATGTCGCGGCCCTGCAGGACCACGGCCTGGCCGCCGAACCGGCGCTGCAGCACGATGCGATCACCACCGAGGCTTCCGGCCAGGAGGCCTGCCAGGTGCTGCTGGCGCGCGGTGAACCGATCGATGCGATCTGCGCCGCCAGCGACCTGATCGCCATCGGTGCGATGCGCGCGCTCCGCGAGGCTGGCCTGCGGGTGCCACAGGACGTGGCGGTGACCGGCTTCGACGACATCCCACTGGCGGCCTCGGTATCCCCGGCGCTGACCACCGTGCAGCAGGACACCAAGCAGGCCGGACAGCTGCTGGTGGAGCGCCTGCTGGCACTGATCGGCCGGCAACCGGTGGAGAGCCAGAGCATCCCGGTGAAGCTGGTGGTGCGGGAATCTTCGCTGCGCGGGTAAGCGCTGCCAGGCCACCGCCCCACGCCCCAACGTGCGACGGCGGAATTCTCCCCCCATGACCAACGGCGGATGCGCACGGAGGCTGATGCGCGGATAACGCGCAGACATCGCCCATTGAAAGGTGTACGTCGCATGCTGAAGATCGATTCGCTGTCCAAGACGTACGCCAACGGCGTGCATGCCCTCAACAACGTCAACCTGGACATCCCGCGCGGCATGTTCGGCCTGCTCGGCCCGAACGGCGCCGGCAAATCGTCGCTGATGCGCACGCTGTCCACCCTGCAGGAGGCCGACAGCGGCACGGCCGTGCTCACCATCCCCGGCGAGACACCGATCGACGTGCTGCGCGACAAGGACGCGGTGCGCCGCCGGCTGGGCTACCTTCCGCAGGATTTCGGCGTGTACCCGAAAGTCAGCGCGCTGGACCTGCTGGAGCATTTCGCGGTGCTCAAGGGCCTGACCCAGCGCGCGCAGCGCCGCGAGGTGGTCGATGGACTGCTGCAGCAGGTGAACCTGTGGGACGCCCGCAAACGCAAGCTGGGCACCTACTCCGGCGGCATGCGCCAGCGCTTCGGCATTGCCCAGGCGTTGCTGGGTGACCCGCGGCTGGTGATCGTCGATGAACCCACCGCCGGCCTCGACCCGGAAGAACGCAACCGCTTCCTCAACCTGCTGGCGGCCATCGGCGAGAACGTGGCGGTGATCCTGTCCACCCACATCGTCGAGGACGTAACCGATCTGTGCCCGACGATGGCGATCATGAACAAGGGCCAGGTGCTGCTGACCGGCCGTCCTGCCGAAGCCATCGACGCCCTGCAGCACCAGGTCTGGCGCAAGCAGGTCGATCCTTCTGAACTGGCCGACCACGAAGCGCGCTATGTGGTGCTGTCGACCCGCCTGGTCGGTGGCCGCCCGGTGATCCACGTGCACAGCGCCAACGACCCCGGCGACGGCTTTGCGGCCGTAGCTCCCGACCTCGAGGACGTGTACTTCCAGCGCCTGCGCCTGCAGGCCCGTGCCCGCGCGGCAGCCTGAGCGGAGCACGCCATGATCCTCAACTTCTTCCGCTTCGAGCTGCGCGAGCAGCTGCGTTCCCCGCTGCTGTGGCTGCTGGCCGGGCTGTTCGCCCTGCTCGCCTTCGCCGCCGCCTCCAGCGACGCCGTGCAGATCGGTGGCGGCACTGGCAACGTGCACAGCAACGCGCCCACCGTGATCGCGCAGATGCTGGGCATCTTCACCCTGCTTGGCATGCTGGTCACCGCACTGTTCGTCAGCAATGCGCTGTTGCGTGACTTCGAACTCGGCACCGCCGAACTGATCTTCGCCAGTCCGGTGAAGCGCCGCGATTACCTGGCCGGGCGCATCGCTGCCGCCCTGGCGGCCGGGCTGCTGGTCTACGTCCTGATCGCGTTCGGCCTGTGGCTGGCGCCGTTCATGCCGTGGGTCGATCCCGAGCGCATGGGCCCGATCAGCTGGCAGGGCTATGCGTGGACGTTCGCGGTCATCGTCATTCCGAACCTGCTGTTCACCACCGCGCTGCTGTCGCTGCTGGCGGCGCTGACGCGCTCGATCCTGTGGGTCTACATCGGCCTGGTGGCCTACCTCGTGCTGTATGGCGTCAGTGCAGCCCTGCTGCGCGACATCGACAACACGTGGATCGCGGTGCTGAGCGAACCGTTGGGCATGCGCGCACTGGGCCGCACGATCCGCTACTGGTCCACCGCCGAACGCAACAACGGGATTCCCGAGCTGGCCGGTTACCTGCTGGCCAACCGCGCCCTGTGGTTGGGCGTGGCTGCCGCGCTGTTCACCGCCACCTTCGCGCTGTTCCGCACCGAACGCAGCGGCAGTGGCCGTCGGCGCTGGGGCCTCAGGCAGGCGCAACCGGTTGCCGATGCCGGCGCCGTCCGCCCCACCCGCGCAACGCTGCCGCGCGTGGTACCGGCGTTCACTACCACCACGGCGTGGCAGCAGTTCCTGCGCCAGGTCCGCTTCGATACACGTGGCGTCCTGCGCAGCGTGCCGTTCATCGTGCTGCTCGTGCTCGGCCTGGCCAACTTCCTGCCCAGCGCGCTGTTCCGGCAGACCCTGTACGGCACCTCGATCTGGCCGGTCACCTCGCAGATGATCATGGGCCTGCAGGGCGCCTTCAGCTGGCTGCTGGTGATCATCGTGCTGTTCTTCGCCGGTGAGCTGGTCTGGAAGGAACGCAGCGCGCGCATCAATGAAGTGACCGATGCCATGCCGGTGCCGAACTGGGTGCCGCTGCTGGCCAAGTTCACTGCACTGCTGGCGGTGATCGTCTGCTTCCAGGCCGCCGGCGCGCTGGCGGCGATGGGTGTGCAGCTGGCCAAGGGCTACACGCATCTTGAGCCGCTGCTGTACCTGCGCAGCCTGGCCCTGGATTCGGTGGTCTACATCCTGATGGGCGGCCTGGCGCTGGTGCTGCAGGTGCTCACCAACAACAAGTTCGTCGGCTACGCACTGCTGATCGTGGTGATGATCGGCCAGGGTGTGCTCGGCCTGCTCGACTACACGCAGAACCTGTACAACTTCGGCAGCTGGCCCAACGCGCCCTATTCGGACATGAACGGCTACGGCCACTTCCTGACCGGGCAGCTGGCGTTCCAGGGCTACTGGGCCCTGTTCCTGCTGACGTTGATGTGCCTGGCATCGGCATTCTGGGTGCGTGGCGTCAGCCAAGGGCTGCGCCAGCGACTGGCCCTGGCCGGCCGCCGCCTGCGCGGTCCGACCGGCGTCTTCGCTGGAGTAGCGGCCTTGGCCTTCATCGGCGTGGGCGGCTGGCTCTACTGGAGCACCAACATCCGCAACGAGTTCATCTCGCCCGACCAGCAGCTGGATCTGCAGGCCCGCTACGAGCGCGAGCTGTCGAAGTACCGCACTTTGCCGCAGCCTCGCATCGTGGCGGTGGACAACCGCGTGGACCTGTTCCCCGAATCGCAGTCGATGGTGATCGATGCGAACTGGACGGTGCGCAACACGCATGCCGTGCCAATCCAGGACGTGCATGTCTCGATGGGCGACGACAAGCAGCTGGTCGCGGCTGACCTGGGTGGGCAGACCTTGTCGATGCACGACGCCGACCTTGGCTACCGCATCTACCGCCTGGCCGCGCCACTGCAACCGGGTGAAAGCCGCAACGTCCACTTCCGGGTGGTGCAGAAACCCAATGGCATCACCGCCGGCCAGGCGCCGAGCAACATCGTCGACAACGGCACGTTCTTCAACAGCCGCGTACTGCCGTCGTTCGGCTACAACGAAGGCGCCGAGATCAGCGACCGCAACGAGCGGCGCAAGCGCGGCCTGGGTGAGCCGCGGCGCATGCCCAAGCTGGAAGACGAAGCCGCGCGTGCCAACACCTACATCTCCAACGATGCCGATTGGCTCGACTTCCGCACCACGGTCTGCACCGCACCGGACCAGGTGGCGCTGGCGCCGGGCTACCTGCAGAAGGAGACCGCGGTGAATGGCCGCCGCTGCTTCAGCTACGCCATGGATCGGCCGATGCTGAACTTCTACGCCTATCTGTCGGCACGCTGGGAGGTGCGCAAGGCGAAGTACAAGGACATCCCGATCGAGGTCTACTTCGACCCGGCGCACGGCTACAACGTGGACCGGATGATCGAAGCGGTGCAGAAGTCGCTGGCCTACTACGAAGCGAACTTCACGCCCTACCAGCACCGCCAGGTACGCATCATCGAGTTCCCAGGCTATGCGCGCTTCGCGCAGTCGTTCGCCAATACCATCCCCTACTCCGAGGCCATCGGCTTCATCGCCGACCTGCGCGATCCGGACAAGGTGGACTACGTGTTCTACGTGACCGCGCACGAGATCGCGCACCAGTGGTGGGCGCACCAGGTGATCGGTGCCAACGTGCAGGGCGCGACGGTGCTCTCCGAATCGTTGTCGCAGTACTCTGCGCTGATGGTGATGGAGCAGGAGTACGGCCGCCAGCACATGCGCCAGTTCCTCAAGCGCGAGCTGGATGGCTACCTGTCCGGACGCGGTGGCGAGGCCATCGAGGAGCAGCCGCTGGAGCGCGTGGAGAACCAGCAGTACATCCACTACCAGAAGGGTTCGCTGGTGTTCTACCGGCTGCGCGAGGAAATCGGCGAGCAGGCGCTGAACCGTGCGTTGAAGCGCTTCCTGCAGGACAAGGGCTATCAGCAACCGCCGTACACCACCTCACGCGAACTGCTGGGCTACATCCGGGCGGAGACCCCGGCCGACCGCCAGCAGCTGGTCACCGACCTGTTCGAGAAGATCAGTTTCTACGACAACCGGGTGATGGCCGCCAGCGCCCGCAAGCGTGCTGACGGTCGCTACGACGTGACCCTGGACCTGCACGCCGCCAAGCAGTACGCCGATGGCAAGGGCAAGGAGAGCGACGGCACGATGGATGACTGGGTCGAGATCGGCGTGTTCGCCAACGGGCCGTCGGGCAAGGAACGCGACCAGAAGGTGCTGTATCTGCAGCGCCACCACATCACCAGCGCCGCGCCGAAGATCACGGTGACGGTGGATGAAAAGCCGGATGAAGCAGGCTTCGACCCGTACAACAAGCTGATCGACCGCGTGAGCGATGACAACCGGCGCAAGGTGACGATGTGAGGCAACGGGGCGCCGGCCTGTCCGCCGGCGCTCCACGCAACACCTGCGGGCTTGGCTCGGCCTTACTGTAGTGCCGAGCCATGCTCGGCATACTGCCCACGGTGACCGCGAAGCTTCAGCGCACCGTCGCCTTCGGCCCCAGCAACGCCAGCAGCACATAGACCACGATCGAGGCGACGGTACCGAGCGCCGCCGGCAACCCGAATGCCCACGCCGAACGGCCCTGCTGGCGCGCCCACTGGGCCAGATGCCAGGCCGCGCCCAGGTTGATCAGCCAGGCAATGACGAAGACCGGCCACAGCACCATGCCCACCGCGCGCAGCAGGGGCATGGAGACCAGTGCGGCAACGATGGCTGCGATCAGGAAGATCAGTGCTGAGCGGGAGTGCCGGGCCGTTGCGGCGCTCATGCGGCCAACCTGCGCACCATCACCAGCACGCGGTGGCTGCGGTTGTCGGCTTCCTGCAGCGGCTTCCAGCCCAACCGCGCATACAGGCCGCCATCCAGGGATTCGGTCTGCAGGTACAGTTCGGAAACCCCCATCCGCACCGCCTGCGCCGCGGCCTGCTCGACCAGCGCGCCAGCCAGCCCACGCCCGCGATGACTATCGGCCACGAACACGCTGCCCAGCCAATGCTCGTACTGCGGGAAGGCCTGCATTTCCCGGCGCTTGAGCTGCACGGCACCGACCACCTGGTCGCCATCGAAGGCGGCGATCAGGTGCGGGAAACCCTCGGCGTCCTGAGGTGTGTTCAGCCGCTGCAGTTCCTGTTCCAGCGACAGGCCGGCGTCGCGGCCCCATTCGGCGTGGTACCACCGGGCCAACTGCTGCCGTCCCGGTGCGCCGGCGGGTAATACCCTGAATTCCATGGCAATGCCTCGATGGGGAAGCGTTCTGTAGAGTCGAGCCATGCTCGACTGATCTGGCACTGTGCGAAAGGCAGTCGAGCATGGCTCGACTTTACAAATATAGCGCGGTGGCGGTTCAGCTCTGGGCGAAGTCCTTCAGGATCTCGCCGACGCCGCTCGGCGAAATCTCAAAGCCCAGCGAAGTGCCCGGATTGATCACCACGCCATAGCCACCCGGCACGCGGCGCAGCACGTCCAGCATCAGCCAGCGGATCTGGTGTTCGGCCTGCTGGCTGTAGATGCCCACCCGCGACGGGTCGGTGAACACGGCCACGTGCAGGGTGCCCTGCTTGTCGAACAGCAGCGGGTCGAAGCCGCTGCCGTCGTGAGTGACCAGGCTGCCGGTCAGCAGCACCACTTCGGAGGCGACGAAGGCCTCCATGAAGGCGCGGATCGGCACCGCCCCGTCCATCGCCGCCTTGAGCAGGGTTTCGATCGGGGTCTGCGGGGCGAGGTCGGTCATGGCGGTACGGCGGGGCGTAAGGGGTGCCTATTGTGCCGGATGCAGGCAAACCAGGTAGTGCCGGCCGCTGGCCGGCACCTGAAGGTGCCATGGATTCATGGGTTGCCGGCCAGCGGCCGGCACTACCGCCCCAGCCGCTGATCCCGCGCCTTCTGGTCGGCCATCGCCTTGTCCAGCTCGGCCTGCAATGCCGGCTGCTGCACGGCGGCGTCCAGCACGTAGACCTTCACGCCGTGCGCGGGCACGTCGGCCTTCAGGGAGGCATCCACCTGCAACCAACCGCCGTCCAGTGCATCGCGCCAGCGGCCCGCCTGCACGTAACGCGACACGGTGAGGATCCTGGTCCGGTCGCCCTTGTTCAGCAGCACCAGCGCGGTCTGCGCCACGTCGCCCTGCTGCAGCACGCGGAAGAACACCGCTTCATCACCCTGCAGGCGCTCGTTCACCTGCAGGCCACGCTGCAGCGCCGGCGTGGCTTCGCGCAATCGCGCGATACGCTGCAGCGGCGCGAAGATCGGACTCTCCGGTGCGGCATCCACACGCGGCTGGCCGAAGTAGGCACGATTGCCGGCATGCTCGGCGCGGCCGCGCATGAAGCCGGTTTCCGAGCCGTAATAGACCACCGGAATGCCGCGTGCGGTGAACAACCAGTTGTGCGCATCGATGAAGCCGCTGTCGCTGGCCTGCAGGCGCGGCATGTCGTGGTTGTCGTAGAAGCTCATCAGCTCATACGGGTTGGCGTACGGGCCACCGCTCAGGTGCAGCGGCTCGGCCAGGGTCTCGAAGCCCTTTCCGGCGGTGCCGAAGGTCTGCTCCAGTGCGCCGCGCAGCGGGAAGTCGAGCACGCTGACATTGGCGTTGGCCGGCCAGGTGTGTTCGGCGATGCTCGCGGCGTTGTAGTCGAACGCTTCGCCGAACATGAACATGCCCGGATGCTCGGCGCGGATGCGCTTCACGAAGGCATGCCACCACGGGTGCGGCAGCCAGCCGATGGTGTCGATGCGCAAGGCATCCACGCCCTGCGCGGTCCACTGCAGGTAAGCACCCACCAGATAATCCATCACCGCCGGATTGTCCTGGTTGAAGTCGGACAGCTCGGCAAGGTTGCCGTCGAAGATCGATCCGTTCTTGCCGTCGACCGGACCGATGTTGTTGTAGAACGCATGCAGCGGGTTGTGCTTCGGATCCAGCTTCTGCGGTGGCAGGTTCTGGTGGTCGGCGATCAGCGTTCCGTCCTTGTCGAAGATCTGGCCGAACTGCGGCTGCCGCGTCGGCATGGTCCAGGCCGGCGAGCCGTGGTTGCCGACGATGTCCAGCACCACCTTCAGGCCTGCGCCGTGCAGGCCCTTGGTCAACCCCGCGAAGTCCAGATCCCTGCTGGGCAGGTGCTCATCGAGTTTGTAGAAATTGACGCCCCAGTAGCCGTGATAACCGGTCTTGCCACGATCGGTCAGCGTGCTGGTACAGCTGATCGCCTTGCTGCCGGTGAATGCCTCGTCCGGGTTGTCGATGATCGGCGTGATCCATACCGCGCCGAAGCCGAGGTTGCGGATGTACTGCGCATTGTCGAGCACGCCGCGGAAGTCGCCACCGAGGTAGCCGATATTACCGTCCACCTTGTCCGGGCACGGCACCGGGATATCGAAGGTGCGGTGCGTGCCGCCCTGGTCGCGGTGGTCGTTGGACGGGTCGCCGTTGACGAAGCGGTCGGTGACCACGAAGTACACCGCATCGCTGGCGAACGGCTCGGTGGTGCCCACATAGTCCGGGCGTGGCGCGGCCGCCGCATGGCCGGCCAGCAGTACCAGGGAAACAGCAACAGACAGCGCACCACGCATCACACCACCTCCGGACGGGATGGAACCCGCAGCACGCACAGGCCGGCGACGAACAGGCTGCAGCCGCCCAGCACCAGCACATGCATCGGCTGACCGCCCAGCCAAGCGCGCAGGGCAAAGCCGAGCGCACTGGCCGCGACCAGCTGCGGGATCACGATGAAGAAATTGAAGATGCCCATGTACACGCCCATCTTCGATGCCGGCACGCTGTCGGACAGCAGCGCATAGGGCAGCGAAAGGATGGACGCCCAGGCGAAGCCGACGCCGACCATCGACAGCAGCAGCCAGTGTGGGTCGCGGATGAACATCAGCGAGACCAGGCCGGCGCCGCCCAGCCACAGGTTGACCAGGTGGCTCCAGCGCAGGCCGATCGCACGCACCATCGGCGGGATCAGTACTGCGGCCAGCGCGGCGAAGCCGTTGTAGGCACCAAACAGCACGCCCACCCAGTTGGCGCCCTCGTTGTAGGCCGCCGACTGCGGATCGGTCGAGCCGAAGTGGATACCGGCCACCGCGGCGGTGGTGTAAATCCACATCGCAAACAGCGCGAACCACGAGAAGAACTGCACCCACGCCAAACGACGCATGGTCACCGGCATCGCGCGCAGGTCGCCGACGATGGCGGCCAGCATATGCGTGGCCGGCAAGGCACGCGCGGCCGCCAGCAGCAGGCCGTAGCCGGCGCACAGTCCTGCCAGCACATACAGCATCCTGTCGCCCTGCCGCCAGGCGATCAGCAGCGCCAGCACCACGCCGAGCCCCAGCCACAGCGCCACCTGTGCCCACGGCGCGGGGCCACTGATCGCAGCCCCTGCGTGGTGCGCCGGCGGCTCGGCATCGTCAAACCCGGCCAGCTCTGCCGGCGAGTACTCGCGGGTGCTGACCACCGTCCAGGTGATCGCCGCCAGCAGCACCACCGCGCCGAAGTAGAACGCATAGCGCACGGTATCGGGCACTTCGCCGGCAGCTGCGGTATTGGCAACACCGAAGTGGGCCAGGATGAACGGCAGGAAGCTGGCGACGATGGCGCCCACACCGATGAAGAAGCTCTGCATGGCATAGCCGGCCGGACGCTGGCGCGGCGCCAGCTGATCGCCGACGAAGGCGCGGAACGGTTCCATCGACACGTTGATCGAGGCGTCCAGCACCCACAAGGTACCGGCGGCGATCCACAGCGTCGGCGAATTCGGCATCACCAGCAGCGCCAGCGTAGTCAGTACCGCACCGATCATGAAGAACGGGCGGCGACGGCCCCAGCGCGTCCAGGTGCGATCGGACAGGTAACCGATCACCGGCTGCACCAGCAGGCCAGTCAGTGGCGCCGCGATCCACAGCCCGGGCACCGCGTCCATGTCCGCGCCCAGTGTCTCGAAGATGCGGCTGGCGTTGGCGTTCTGCAGGGCGAATCCGAACTGGATGCCGAGGAAGCCGAAACACATGTTCCAGATCTGCCAGAACGACAACTGCGGTTTGACGGGACGACTCATCGTGCGCCCTCTTCCATCGCCACCGGCGCCACCTTCAGCGCCTGCACCTGGGCCTGGTTGAGCACACCCTCACGTCCACCCTTGCCGCCCGTGTAGTGCGCGAAGTGCTGCAGCGCGCTCATGTTGAAGCCCTCTTCAAGCGCGACCGTGCATTGCCCCTTGGGCACCGTGAATGTCGCCGAGGTCGAGTCCTGCATCGCCACGCTGTGCGGCAGAGTGACCGTATGCCGCTGCAATGGCTGGCCCGGGCACTGCAGCACCAGCTGCTTGACCGCAGCGGTGACGCCGGTGTTGATCGGCCCGTTCGGGTTGCGGTACTGCAGGCGCAGGCGCACCTGCCCGGCCTGGCCCGCGGTGAACTGCCAGCGTTCCTCGCCCTTCAGCACCTGCTGCGGACCGACGCAGAGCGTCGGGCTGTGCAGCGACTCCAGCGCACCCTCGCGCAGGGTCAGGCTGAGGCAGTGCTGCAGGCCATCGTCGCTGATGTGCACCGGGCCATTGCTGGCGACGAGGGCCCTGCCGTCCTTCCACAGAACCTGCTCGGCTTGCACCGGAACGTTCCAGCCCGTGCCCATGCGCAGGGCCTGCGGTGCCGCCGGTGTTGCGGGCGCACGCGCGTTGGCATCCGCAGTCGTGGCAGCGAAACCGGTTGCTGCCGGGGCAGCGACCAGCTGCACCGTGGTAGTCGTGCCACGTGTGATGGTGCTGCCGGCCACCAGCAGGCCATCGCCCACGTTCTGCGGGCGCTCCAGCACATAGCGCCTGCCGTTGGCTTCCAGCGTGATGCGGGGATGCGTGCCGAACAGCTCCGGCACCAGTTCGGCCGGCAGTTTGGGCTGCACGCGACCGTCATCCTGCACGCCGAACACACCCTCGGTCACCATCGACAGATAGCCGGCCACCGACCACAACTGGCGTTCGGAGTTGACCACCGGGCCGCTGAGTGCGCCTTCGTCGACATGCACGGCCTGGCTGACCAGCTCGTAGTTCTCCATGTTGGAACCGGCCAGCGCCGCGCCCTGCATCAGCGAGCGGATTTCGGCAGCGATGCGCGGCGCATCGTCCAGCTGCCGCGCCGCACGCAGCGAGTAGGCGCTGACGAACGGCCAGATCGCGCGGTTGTGGTAGATCGGCTGCTGCGACTCCTGCGGCCACACCACCGGACTGCCGGCCGGCGCCATCGGGTAGGCGGCCAGCGCACGGCGCGCACGCTCGGCCGGCAACACCTCGGCGAGGATGCCCAGCGACAGGCCGAGCAGATCGACCTTGGCGTAGGGCACCGGGTGCGCGGCTTCGCCGATGTAGCTCATGTACTGGCCCATGTCCTCGCGCCAGAAGCGCGCATCGATCTGCTGCGCCAACGCATCGGCCCACGCCTTGTAGTCAGCCGCGCGGGCATCACCATGTTGGCCAGCCAGGCGTTCGGCCAGGCGCAGCGCCTGGTAGTGCAGCACGTTGGTGGACAGCGCATAGGAATCGCCGATGAAGCGCACGTCCTCGCGGGTCCAGTCCGGATAGGTCTGCTCACGCCAATCCAGGAACGAGGTCTCGCCACGATAAAGGCCCATTCGCGCGTCGAACACCATCGCGCGGTCCTGCGCCAGCGTACCCTGCAGCGCCTGCCAGACCTGGTCGGCAAACGCGCGATCCTCCAACAGGTGGCGTGCCGCCAGGAACCACACCACGCGGTCGCTGCTGATTGGCCAGCTGCCGCCGGAACCGGTGTCCTGCGCCACGAACAGGCCGGGCGTATGGCCATCGCGCGCTGCCGAGAGCTTGAACTGAAGCGACTGCCGGGTGCGCTGCGGGTCCAGCCGCGCCAGCGCCAGGTCGGCGGCGAAGCTGACATCGCGGGTCCACACGTAGGGCCAGCGCGCGCCGGTCTGGAAGCACCCGCATGGCACCGGCCGGCCTTCGTCGAACGCGGGATCGCGGATCGCATCCACGCGGTCCTGGTCCATCTCCTGCTGGGCCAGCGCGAACAGTGCATCGAACATCACGCTGCCGGTCTGGCTGCGCATCGGCATGGGCGCGATACGCACCTCAGCCTTCGGCGCATGCAGCACGTAGCTGCCGTTGGCAGCGGCTTCGGCGCGCGCATGGCGGCCGTCGAATTGCAGGTCGGCCGCCTGCGCGGTCGATCCCAGCGCTGCCCCCAGGGCAGCGGTCAGGCAAATGATCTTCAGCATCGAAGCGGCGGACCGGCTTTCGCCCGTCGGCCTCCCTCCCTCTCTGCACGCGTTGTAGGTCCGCACCGTCGTTGTCGGCGGGCGGGCGCGGCCCCTCCCTCAAGGTGCCTTGGCCCCATGGTAGACGCGGGGCTGTCGGCTGCGTCCAGCTGCATACGTATTCATGGCGTTGCGCGGTAGCGGGCCTGCCGCGCTGGCTTATGGTCCGGGTCTGCCAACGGCGCCTTGGGAGGGGAAATGCCGATGTCACCCACTGCTGTACGCGCGGTGTTCGCGCACCTGCTCGGTCTGGCTCTGCTGGGCCTGGCCACGCTGGCGCAGGCCGCGCCGCAGGTGGCCAGCGTCGAATCACCGGGAAAGGTGCTCAAGGTCAGCCTGGTGCTGGACGGTGGCACCGCGCGCTATCGCGTCGAGCGTTTCGGCGAGACCGTGGTGGAAGATTCGAAGCTGGGCTTTGCCTTGCGCGATGGGCGCCTGGACCGGGATTTCGCCCTGCTCGGCCAACAGCAACGCAGCGTCGATGACAACTGGGAACAGCCCTGGGGCGAACGCCGGCTCACCCGCAACCACTTCAACGAACTGACCGTGCAGCTGGCCGAGACCACCGGCAGCAAGCGCCGGCTGGATGTGGTGTTCCGCGTGTACGACGATGGCCTTGGCTTCCGCTACGTATTCCCCGAGCAGCCGAACCTGCGCGAAGCCATCATCGATGACGAGCTGACCGAGTTCGCCATCGCGCAGGATTCCACCGCGTGGTGGATCCCTGCCGGCGAACCGATCCACTACGAGTACCTGTACCAGCGCACGCCGCTGCGCGAGGTTCCGCTGGTGCATACGCCGATGACCCTGCGCAGCCGCGATGGCCTGCACGTGGCGATTCACGAGGCCGCGCTGGTGGACTATGCCGGCATGTGGCTGCGCCGCACCGAGGGCCAGCGCCTGCGCGCGCAGCTCTCGCCCTCGGCCGAAGTCTGGAAGGTGCGCCGCGGCCTGCCCTTCGCCACGCCGTGGCGCACGCTGCAGATTGCCGACCGTGCCGGCGGCCTGGTCGAATCGGACCTGATCCTCAACCTCAACGAACCCAATGCGCTGGGTGATGTGAGCTGGGTGAAGCCGGCCAAGTACCTGGGGGTGTGGTGGTCGATGCACCTGGACAACGAGAGCTGGGCGACCGGGCCGAAGCATGCGGCCACCACCGCGAAGACGAAGAAGGTGATCGACTTCGCCGCCGCACACGGCTTCCGTGGCGTGCTGGTGGAAGGCTGGAATCCGGGCTGGGACGGCATGTGGGTGGGCAATGGCTACGACTTCGATTTCACCCGTGCCACGCCCGATTTCGACATTGAAGCGCTGTCGGCGTATGGCCTGAACAAGGGCGTGCACCTGATCGGCCACCATGAAACCGGCTGCGCCATCGAGCACTACGAGGACCAGCTGGACGCTGCGCTGGACCTGTACGCGCGGCTGGGCGTGGACCAGTTCAAGACCGGTTACGTCTGCGACGACGGTCAGGTCGACCGCCGCAATCCCTCGGGCGGCTCGCTGTGGCGTGAGTGGCATGACGGGCAGTTCATGGCGCGCCACCACCTGAAGGTGGTCCAGGAATCGGCACGCCGCCATCTGTCGGTGAACCCGCATGAGCCGATCAAGGACACCGGCCTACGCCGCACCTATCCCAACTGGATCTCGCGCGAAGGCGCACGCGGCATGGAGTACAACGCTTGGGGCCAGCCGCCGAACCCGCCGGAACATGAGGTCAATCTGGTGTTCACCCGCATGCTGGCCGGGCCGATGGATTACACCCCCGGCATCCTCAGCCTGAAGGGCCGCCACGGCCAGGCCATTCCCAGCACGCTGGCACGCCAGCTGGCGCTGTACGTGGTGCTGTACAGCCCGATCCAGATGGCCGCCGACCTGCCCGAGCACTACCTGCAGCATCGCGAGGCATTCCGCTTCATCGAAGACGTCGCGGTGGACTGGGAGCAGAGCCGCGTGCTCGATGGCGAAGTGGGCGACTACGTGACGATCGTGCGCCGCGACCGCAACAGCCGCGACTGGTTCCTCGGCAGCATCACCGACGAGCACGGCCGCGTGCTGCCGGTGTCGCTGGGCTTCCTGGAACCGGGCGTGCGCTACCGCGCCGAGATCTACCGCGATGGCGAGGGCGCGGATTTCCGCAGCAATCCCTTCGCATTCGCGCGCGAAACCCGAGAGGTGACCAGCGCCGACGTGCTGACGCTGGTGCTGGCACCGGGGGGTGGGCAGGCCATTCGTTTCACGCCGCTTTGAATGCCGCAGTAGTGGGGGGGGGGGGGCGGGCTCCCCGGGTACACACGAAGAAGACACAGGCAGCGAC